>PWFW01000042.1 GCA_003554225.1 Halanaerobiaceae bacterium
CGGCTTTCAGTTGGATGGATGCTTCAACTTCCACCGAACGCTCGGTCTCCACATCCTCTTTCACCCATTCGTCATCAACTTTCTCTTCTACGTGCCCACCATCGGTCGATGTAATCGTGATATCGACCATCTCGGGCGTCGGGTCACAACCTGTCATTGCCAGCGTCAACGCTATTAGCAATGCTATTACGCCCATCAGTCGGAAATTAAGTTTTTTCATTTTCAGCCTCCTTTAGCTTTGTTGGGTCCTTACTGGGCAATGATTATTCTTGCTGCTGGTGTGCTCACCTCCCCTGGAGACACTCAATATAAGTGCTGGAAATAAATCTGGGAAAAAAGGTTAACTAAAATTTAAGACAGGAGCAAAAAAAAAGATAAATCATAAGAATAATAAATCCCGGAAAAATTGGATATAATTTTATGGGTAGATCTCTGATTGTGGCAAAAAAAATTTTTCTGCTGAAGTAGGGCCGAGTATTGAGAGGAGCAGAAAATCAATTCTCCATTTTGGTTTATGCTACCTTAGTAAAATTCTATTTTCAATAAATTATTCCTGCAAAAACCTTAATTGAAAATTAATTCAGGAAAAGGATTTTTAACCTGCCCAGGAGGAAAAATTAAAAGAATTGGTGCTTTCTTAGCCAGAATATCTTCTAATGGTAAAATCTTTGCAAAATGGAAAAATAAAATATTGGGTTCCCAACTGCTGATAAAAAGAATAGAAAAGCGGCTTGAAACAAAAATTTGGGGGTTTTGGTTTAAGCTGTCTGGGGTAGGTTTCCCCGCTGATAATTTCAGGACAGAGAAAGCGGGTTTTTGCCTTCAAAAAAATCCCCGGCAGAAAAGGTGAAAACCCCACTATTACTTTTCCCAAATCAATAGGGTAAGGGCAGGAGAGGGGCCTATTTTCTATTAAACTCCACCCAAATCCGAACCTGGAAGAAAAAAAGAGAACCCAAAATAATTGAAAGAAATATAATGTAAAAAGCCAACCCTGAGGAGTTCTTGCAGGCAAATTCAATTTTGTAGAGAATAATAGAAAAAACCTGAAAGAATCGGAGGCTATAAAATGAAAAAAAACCTTTTAAACTACGAAGTAATAAACATTAGAATAATTCTCACTGCAATTATTCTCCTTTGCCTTTCTGGCGCTATTATTGGATGTGATTTCCTGGGGCCGGAAAAGTTCATTCTGGAAGTGGAAATTAATGAAGAAAAGGGGGGCAGGGTCAAAATTGACCCCCTGGAGGAAGAATATATAGAGGGCAGTAAGGTGACCCTAACTGCAGTTCCTGAAGAGGGCTGGCAATTCCATTCCTGGGAAGGGGATGCCTCTGGGACAGAAAAGTCCATAACCATAACCATGGATGACAATAAAGAAATTCAAGCCTTCTTCGAACGCAAACAATACAGCCTCCATTTAACTGTTGTTGGTGAGGGTGAAGTGGAAAAAGAAGTGATTGCCTCTCCCCAGGGGGAATACAAATTTGAAACAGTTCTGCAGTTAACCGCAGTTCCAGCCCAGGGATGGAAGTTCAGCGGCTGGGAAGGGGAAAAAGAGAGTTCCGAACCTGTAATTGAAATTGAAATGGATGATCATAAAGAGCTGACCGCAGTATTCGAACGGGAACAATATACCCTAACTATTAATGTAGAGGGCAGTGGTGCGGTTCATATTGACCCGGAACAGGAAAAATATTCCTTTGGGGATAAAGTCACCCTTGCTGCAGAGGCTGAACCCGGCTGGGAATTCGATAACTGGGAGGGGGACATTTCCCGGACTGATAAAGAAATAGAAGTAGAAATGGAAAAAGACCTGGAAGTTATTGCCCGATTCAGCGCGAAAGAATATTATCTCCAGGTAGAAATAGAGGGGGAGGGAACGGTAGAGCAGGATCCCTACCAAGAAAGCTACAAATATGGGGAAGAGGTTAACTTAACTGCTTTACCGGAGGAAGGGTGGGAATTCAGCTCCTGGCAGGGGCATCTGAATACCCAGAAAAACCCCCTTATAGTTACTATAGAGGATGATATGGAACTGACCGCGGTCTTTTCCCGGAAAGAATATCAGCTGGAGGTAAAGACCTCTGGAGAGGGGACGGTTGCGGTTGATCCCGAACAGGAAAAATATGATTTTGGGATGGTAGTTAATCTGCAGGCTTCCCCTGCTAAAGGCTGGTATTTCCAGCAATGGGAAGGGGATGGGGAAGGTTCAGATAAAAACCTGAAGATAACCATCGATGGGGATAAGGAAATAACAGCAGTCTTTGCCCGGCAGCAATACAGCCTGGACCTTAATATAGAGGGAGAAGGGGAAATAGAAAAAGAAGTTTTAAAGCTGCCGGCCGGGGACTATGAATATGAAACCCTGATAAAGCTAACCGCAGTTCCTGCCGGGGGCTGGGAATTTAACACCTGGCAGGGAGATGCAACCGGAACCGAAAAAACCATTGAAGTTTTAATGGATGGAGATAAGGAAATTACTGCAGTTTTTTCGGAACTGACCTTTTCTTTAACCGTAGATATACAGGGCTCGGGCGGGGTGGATATAGATCCCGAGAAAGACGCTTATAAATATGGAGAAGAAGTAAAACTAACTGCAGTTCCAGAGGAAGAATGGGTTTTCAGCCACTGGGAAGGAGATACGGGAGGCCCGGATCAGGTCCAGATTATTAACATGACTCAGGATAAGGATATTACTGCTGTATTTGCCAAACCCGGAACTGCTGCTGGAGAAATCAAAATTGAACATAACTGGCCGGGTTCGATCCGGGAAACAAACCTAACCTCCCGGTATGCAGAAAAACCTTTACCGGGAGACTTATCCAGGGAGGAACAAAAAGAAGAATATCAGGAAAACCAGATGATTATTGGGTTCCATACTATTGCAACTCAATCCCAGAAAAAAGATATTTTCCAGGCCCGGAATCTGGAAGTCCTGGATCGGATGAAAAACCTGAATGCTTACCTGGTTAGAGCTACAGGGGATAACCTTTATTCCAAAATCCAGTCAATAGAATCTCTATCTGCCGTGGCCTATGCCGAGCCCAATTATCTGGCCCACACCCTTTTAACTGTACCAGATGATGAGTATTATGACCTGCAGTGGCATTATCCCCAGATTCGCTTGCCCCAGGCCTGGAGCATTACCACCGGATCATCCAGTATCCGGATTGCGGTGCTGGATACTGGAGTGGATACAGAGCACCCTGACCTGGGAAGTAATGTGGATTCTGATGATGGATTTAACTTTGTGAATGATAATACCGATACAAATGACTGGAACAACCATGGAACTCATGTAGCGGGGACCATAGGAGCGAATACCGATAATTCCAGGGGTATAGCAGGAGTAATGTGGGATTGTACCATTATTCCGGTAAAAGTTCTGGGTGATAAGGGCAGTGGTACCTACTGGGATATTGCCCGGGGCATTTCCTATGCCGCGGGCCTACTGGAAGAGCCAACCATTTCCCAACCGGTGCAGATAGTTAACCTGTCCCTGGGGGGTTCCAGTTATAGTGAAGCCCTGGCCGATGCAGTAAAGGCTGCTGCTGATGCCGGGGTGATAATGGTTGCCGCCAGCGGTAATAGTGGAGGCCCCTTATTATATCCTGCCCGCTTCCCCGAAGTTATTGCGGTGGGAGCAGTTGATTTTAATTATCCTGGTCCTCCCCAACGAGCCCCCTATTCCAGCTATGGTAATGAACTGGACCTGGTGGCTCCTGGAGGAAATCTTGATAGGGATAGCGATGATGATGGCAATCCAGACGGAGTGCTCAGCACCGCCTTTCCCCGCAATGCCAGCAAAGATTATGGCTATTATTTCTTTGAAGGAACCTCCATGGCTGCGCCCCATGTAGCGGGAGTAATTGGGTTAATGCTGGAGCGGGGTATTTGCCCGGCAGATGTTCGGGAAATAATTCAGAGGACCAGCCTGGACCTGGGGAACCCCGGGTTTGATCCCCGTTATGGCCACGGCCTGATTAATGCTTTCTGGGCCGTTAATGACGTGCAGTCCATTCGAATCCTGGTGGGCCGGAGAGAGGGGAATACTATTGATGCTGTCCTGGAAAAGGAAACAGATCTCCGGGCTGCAGATTATTTCCTGGAAAATATTCCTCCCGGGGAGTTCCGAATTTATGCCTGGATTGATGTGCGGGGCAATAATATTATTGAGCCGGGGGATTATCTGGCAGAAACAGAAGTAATTGAATTTGATGGAACCGAGAGCGTTTTAAAAAACCTGATTTTAACTGAGGAAGAGTGAAAGTATAGTCTTTCCTCCTGATATTATCAAGGGGAGCCTGTCCTCCCTGGAGTTGAGAGCCCTGTAGAAAAGTGTGGAGATAATGAAAAAGGTATCACTGGAAAAAAATTGTAAAAGGCACTGTTTTCCCGGAATTAGTCCTGCTGCTGATTATTTTTCCCCCGGAAAAAAGGCAGTTATACCAAAACATATGGTTGGGAAGAAGCATTAACGAAGAAAAGAAAGGTCTGAAGTGTTTAATTAACCCGGAAAAATTAAAAATCGGGAGGAGTGAGAAGGCAGTCAGGAGTGGTTCGCGGGCAGGCAGTGGATAGGGCAGCACTCCTCTTTCTCTGGGTCTTCGGTTTTTCCTTTAAATCTGCTTTGGTCATAAGAAGGTGTTCTAAATATATCTTTAGAAAAGGAAGTGATGCCCTTCTAATGGAGAATTAAAAAAGATTATGCAAATGGCAGGTTTTTTTGACAAATAAGGGTTTTTTGCAGGAAGTTATCTATAATCGTAGAATTCTAAAACAACAGGGTGTTAAAGGAATACTGCATTCTTGCTCTTGCCCCGGGCCAGATTATCAATTTTTTATTTTTGCCCAGCAGGAGAAGGATTGTTATGCGATTCCTTACTTGCAAAACAGGGTTGCGAGCGGTTGTCCTTCATTACTGTCCTGAAATGGTTGTTTAACTATTGATTTATGGGGTTGGAGATGAGGGGTTTTTCCCCAGAGTTTTTTGCAATTAAGTTTTGAGGCAAGTTTTTTTAAGGGTTTTTTTGGGAGGTGAGTAAAGAAAGCTTTATGTGAATTGTTTTCATCTGCCAGCGGTGAAAAAGGCTTGGGATTTTTTAGAGAAAAAGAAGAGAGTGAAAAGGAGGCGAAATGATGAATAGTTCCTTATTCAAGGGTCTTGGTGTTCTGGCACTGCTTCTGGCTTTATCTCTGGCTTTGCCTGGCTGTGACCCGACGCCGGAAATGGTTGATGTGGAAATCACCTCAACCGAAGGTGGCCATGTAGAAGAGAAAGTTGAAGGGGAATGGGTTAAAGAGGATGTTGAGGGTGTTCGGTCAGTTGGCGCCCGCACCTATATCCAGTTAAAAGCTGTTGCTGACCAGTTCTATGAGTTTGCAGGCTGGGAGGTAGAGGGTGCAAAATATGGAGCTGAGGCCAACCTGGAAAAAGAGGAAATCACGGTAACCGACTTTGAAGATGGCGCAGAAATTAAAGCCACCTTTACTGATGTGCGAGAGGAGTACGAGGTTACCTTCCAAGAGGCCAATGATTTAGAAGGTGTGGCCATTCAAGTGTACGCCGATGAAGACCTGGAAGATCCCGTGGGAGATGAAATTACGACTGATGCTGACGGCGAAGCGGTTAAAGACCTCTTAGAAGGAAATTACTGGTTTACTGCCAGTAAAGAAAACTATGAGGACTATGAGGGAGACTTTAAAGTTGATGGAGCAGATCTGCCTGTTGAATTCACCATGGTGGAAATAATTCCTGAAGATTATACTGTTACCTTTGAAGAGCAGAACGACCTGGAAGATGTATCCATCCAGGTGTTTGCCGATTCCGACCTCACGGAAGAAGTGGGTGCAGCAATAGAAACCGATGATGAGGGTAAAGCTACTAAAGAACTGGAAGACGGCGAATACTGGTTTACCGCTAAACTGGAAGGTTACCAGGACTATGAAGGGGACTTTGAGGTTGATGGAGAGCCCCTGACAGTTCCCTTTACTCTGGAAGAAATTGAGAAATATGAAGTAACCTTCACCGACCCGGAAAATGGAACACTGACCGCAGAAGTTGATGATGAAGAGATCACGAGCGGGGATGAAGTTGAAGAAGGAAAAGATGTAGTATTTAAAGCAACTCCGGATGAAGGCTACCGGGTAAAAGAGTGGGTAGTTAATGATGTTGTGGTTGATGATAAAGATAGTCAGACCTTCACCTATGAAGATCTGGATCAGGATATTGAGGTAGAAGTGGTCCTGACCGAAGTAGTGGAAAAATATGAGGTAACCTTTGCCGATCCAGATAATGGTGAACTGACCGCCCAGGTTAACGATGATGATATTGATAGCGGGGACGAAGTGGAAGAAGGAAGAGATGTTGTATTCACCGTCACCCCTGATGAAGGCTACCGGGTAAAAGAATGGAAGGTTAATGGAGACCTGGTAGAAGATGAAACTGACCTGACCTATACTTACGAAAATCTGGATAAAGATATTAATGTAGAAGTAGTTTTAATTGAAGCTTATGAAGTTACTTTTGCAGATCCAGACAATGGCGAACTCACCGCCCTGGTTGATGGTAACGAAATAAGCAGCGGTGATATAGTAGAGAGTGGAAAAGATGTATTATTTTCTGCAAGCCCAGATACCGGCTATGAAGTGGAAGAATGGCTGGTTAATGATGAAGTTGTTGAAGATGAAACTTCTCTGACCTTCACCTACAAAGATCTGGATGAAGATATTGATGTTGCAGTAAAACTGGTAGCCAAATATGAAATCAGCTTTGAAATAAAAGATGAAGAAGAGGAGCCAGTTGAAGGAGCAACTATTAAACTCTGGGAAAAAGAAGAAGATAACGACGCAGACAGTGCCATGGCAATAAGGATTGCGGAAAATGACAATGATTATATGGAAGAAACCACCGATGATGAGGGTAAAGCAGTATTTAAAGTTGGTGTAGGGGAATATGAATATGAAGTAACCAAAGAAGGCTTCAAAAAAGTTGAAGGCACAGTAGAAGTAGAGGATGATGATGTGACAGTAGACGTTATAACCCTGATCCAGGTATTTGAAGTAACCTTCGACCAGCCAGATGACGGCACCCTAACTGCTGAAGTTGATGATGAAGATATTGATACCGGTGATCTGGTAGAAAAGGGTAAGGACGTCGAGTTTACCGTAGTTCCTGACGAAGGATACCGGGTAAAGGAATGGCTGGTTAATGAAGAAGTGGTAGATGGTGAAACCGGGCTGACCTATACTCATGAAGATCTGGATGAGGATATAGTTGTAGCGGTTGTCCTGGAGGAAGAATACAAGGTTACCTTCATTGTTGAAGATGAAGACGAAGTTGCTATTGAAGGCGCAATAGTTACTCTTAATGATATGGGAGAGGAAACAGATACAGATGGAAAAGCTGAATTTACTGTAACTGCTGGGGAATATGACTATACCGTTAACAAGGAAGGTTATGAAGAAGAAGAAGGAACGGTTGATGTTGACGATGATGAAACTGTAGATGTAGAGCTGAAAAAGCTGGATAAGTACACTGTAACTTTTGCAGATCCTGCTGAGGGTGGAGAATTAACTGCCACAGTTGACGGAGAACCTATAACCAGTGGTGCAGAAGTATATGAAGGTAAAGATGTTGTGTTCACTGTTGATCTGGATGATGGCTTTGAAGTTGTTGCATGGGAAGTAAATGATGTAACTGTTCCAGATGAAACAGGTACTACCTATACCCACGAGGATCTGGAAGAAGAAATCGTCGTAGAAGTAGTTCTGGAAGAGTTGGATAAGCACACTGTAACTTTTGCAGATCCTGCTGAGGGTGGAGAATTAACTGCCACAGTTGACGGAGATCCTATAACCAGTGGTGCAGAAGTATATGAAGGTAAAAATATTGTGTTCACTGTCGATCTGGATGAGGGCTTTAAAGTTGTTGCATGGGAAGTAAATGATGTAACTGTTCCGGATGAAACAGGTACTACCTATACCCACGAGGATCTGGAAGAGGATATAGAAGTAGAAGTAGTTCTGGAAGAGATGGAAGTTAGTGTAGATGCAAAAACTAAAACTGTTCTTGATGAGACAAAAGGTGAATATTTAGAGTTTGAAGCTTTTATTAATGGAGAACCGCTTGATTTAGAAGATTACAGTGTAGAATTTTTTGCTGATGAGGATGTCCTGGCCAGAGATGAAGAACCCCGAACAGAAGCAGTTGATAGCAATGAAGATGGATTGGTCCATTACTATACTCCTCTAGGGGTAGAGACTTTTGAATACTGGGTTGAAATAAGTTATGAGGGAGATTTGGTTGGGGTATCTGAGCCCCAGGAAGTTCAGGTACTGGACCCAGAAGGCTGGGCCGAAGTAACTGATGCTACCCTTATATTGGACGAAGATGTTGATATTTCCGTAATGGTGGTTGACGAAGAAGCAACTCTTAATCCAACTCAAGGAACCCGCCATGATGAACAGCCAATTAAAATACCGGAAAAAGGTTATCTGCCTGATTGGAGCCACCAGGTGAAAGATGTGGAATCTTCAGATGATACAATAGTTTCTACCATTGCAGTAAAAACACTGGCCACTCCCAAGAATTATGTAGTTCTTAATGCTATTTCTCCGGGGACAGCAACCATAACTGTAACTTTGCTTAATGATCAGACTTTTGATTTTGATGTGGATGTAAAAGCCTCCCCAAGAAAAGCTACTACTGCTACTGCGGAGGATATTGCCTTTTCTGATGTGGAAGGGCAGGCCAAAGTGCAGATTAATGTTTTGGACCAGTATGATGACCCCATGAAAGATGAAGAAATTAAGCTTGTGGATGCTACTGATAACTTTGCTTTTGACCCCGCAAATCCAGAAACAGATTATCAGGGAAATACTGAATCAATTGTCAGTAAAGATAATGAGCTAACAGAAGGTGATTATGAAATATCCATAGAAAATATGGATGAAGAAGAGATAGGCACATTCAATGTAATATACTCTATTGCCGATGATGAAATAGTTGAGTTGGAATTACGCATCCACCCTGACTCGCCAGCCCAGGATTGGGTTATTGATGCCTACGATCCTGATAAAGATGAAATTAAGCTCTATCTGGTTGGCCTGGATGAGGGAGGCAATGTCAATGCAATTGCTACCGAAGATAATAATGCGTTTGAAATTGGTGGAGAATCTTATTCATATGAACTTTCTGGAGATATTGATGCGGTAGATGACGATGGGTTAAAGGATAATGACATAGTTTACCTTTTACTGAAAGCAGTAACAGAACAAACTGGAACTGTGACTGTTGATATTCTTGACGCCGAAGAAGATGTCCAGGCTTCAGCTACGATTACGATAGAATATACAGTGCCCGAGGTAACAGACCTTGAAGTTAGAGAACCTGCAAAAATCGAACTAGTTCCCGGGGGCGGTAGCAAAGAAATTAATGAGGACCGTCTTGATGACTTAGTTAAAGTGGAATGCGATGTAGATTACAACCTTGTCGACCGTACATTTGATGGTAATTGGCTTGAATTCAAGGTTGAAGCTGAAGACAACACTAAACTGGGGTATGTAAGAGTCCGTTCCAGCAAAACCGATGTTTTTACTATTGAAGATAATGGAAATGGTATTAAATTAGTAACAAAAGACGAAACCACTCTGGAAAGCGAAGCCAAGTTAATATTCCAGCTTAAAGATTATGGAGGAACTTCGGAAGATATAGTTGCTACTAGAGAATTACCGGTAACTTTTGTGCCTGGAGCTTTGGATACCAAAAAATCCAG
>PWFW01000252.1 GCA_003554225.1 Halanaerobiaceae bacterium
CCGGATAAAATTAGTTCATAGTTCTGTCCGGTAGGAAAGTAAAGCTCCTGAGTCCTGGTTGAGAGATTAAGTATATGGAGACTATACTCTACCGGCTGGTTTTCTTTGTAATATTTATTTGTGGTAAAGAGCCAGGATATAAACTGGTATTCTTCTTCCTCCAGGTTTTTTATTAGATAGGAAGCAAGCTCAGGACAAACAGCCGGCTCGTTGTCTAGCAATATTATTTCCCCATCGGTGATATCATTATCAATCTTATTCTGCAAGTTAATTTTTTTGGCATTCTGCTCTACCAGGTAATTCATATTGTCCTGCTCAATCTTCCAGTTGAACTTTCGGGAAAGATCTTGAAGGGCGAGAAAGACCCCGTTTTCAGCCGTGAGAAGAGGCAGATGAAGTGTGATGAAACTATCCCCTGGCTCAATCTCCTCAGGAGAGATATGCCTTTCACCCTGTATCCCGGCAGGCAGGATACCGGTTAAAACAATAAGTGTCAGCAAAAAAAATATTGAATACATAAAAATACTTTTCATTTAAGTACACCACCTAAGTTTGACATTTATTTTGGTTTTCAGGCTGGACTACTGGACTATTGAATTTTAGGTTTTTCGGGCGGAGTATTATTCTTACCTGTATTGCATTACTTTTACTTTTTGTTTATCTATCAGGTGAGTATAATAATAATATTGACCCTTCGCTGAATTTATCCTGCATAATAATATTAACTTTGCTAAAATTGATATTATTTTAACTAATATCTGGAGGATTTCCTGGAATTTGAGAACAGTTAAGATTTATGGTTCAGCCGATAAACTCATATAAAATATTATGGTCTTTACTGAAAAATATAGCTTGAATTAGAAAGGACTTTTATGGTAAATGGATAAATATATATTATATTGTGAAAATTTACTGGTGAAGGAACAGGAAGTCTTTTCACAAAGTATTTTCACAGCCGAAGATTATGAATCAAATGCAGAGAAATAAATCATTAGTTAGTGAGCTGCTAAAAACTTAGTTGGTATAACGTAGGGAAAGGAGGTGTTTATCCTGGGAATTCACGGCTTAATTGATAGACTATCAATTTTTACAGGAACATTATTTGCAGCAAAATACTTTAGAGAAGATTTGCAGGCCCATTCTATGGAAGAGCATTTAAAGGCAGTTAAATTAAGTCTGCCTGAGATCAGCGGGGAAGGGGATTATATAATTGAGGCAGAAACTTTAGCAGGCTCTCTTGAGACCTTATTTAGAATCGCCCAGTGGAAAGGTGCTGACTTTCCCACAATAATATATCACCATGGAGCTGCCGAGATACCCTTTGATTTTGGTTTCAATAAAATATTTCCCCTGAAAAAAATGGATATTGCAGCTAACTTTATCCTTATCAGGGCGCCTTATCACGACACCAATAAAAATTATTCGCGGGCAGGGCTACTGCAGATGGATATCTAGCTATGATTGCCACTTCAGTCCTGTTAATTGACCAAATTGTTGCTTATCTAAAAGAAGTTTCTCAAAGACAGGTTATTATATCGGGTTCAAGCCTGGGGGGATTTATCAGCAATATCCACCATATTTATTTCAACAGCGCTGATAGTTATGTCCCACTGCTGGCTGGATTGAATATGTATGATGCCATATTTGAGTCTATTTACAGCAAATCGGTGGCAGAGATGGATGCAGAACAGAAGAAAAAATTTGAAAATATACTGGATTTTACAGAAGATTTTAAGACCCGCAATAGTGATAATGTTTATCCACTGCTGGCCACCGATGATCAGCTTGTCAGATACGATGTGCAGAAAAAATCATATGGGAACTGTTCTATTTCGTCCTTTGCCAGGGGGCATCTCACCGGTTCTCTGTCCGCCGGGAAACTGCGGGAGCATATATTGTCTACTCTATGGAAGGAAGAAGTAGAGAAAGAAGATTGTGGAGAAGATAGCTGAAGAATTTTTACATTTTTTGGTCTCTTAACTGGCAAAATTCATTGCTAAAATACTCATTAATAAGATTAAAAATTAGTGATATTTTAACTTAAATTTTACAACCAAAATAAAATGTTAGGATTATGTCAGGATTTGCCCTATAAAAAATAAAAAAATCTGCCCTTTCAGGCAGCAAAATAATCGCTATTATCCTTGCTATATCAATGGCGGAGGGAGGGGGATTTGAACCCCCACACCTTTCGGCTTCACCGGATTTCAAGTCCGGCCCCTTACCAGATTCGGACATCCCTCCTCATACACTTTCACTTCTGACGGTTTAAATTTTACTATATTAATACCTGCCTGTCAAGACAGCCTGCCTGTTTTGCAGGTTTTTTTTAATTGATGCAGAACTTTAATAGTAAGCAATTTTTCACATAATAGAATAAAATTTTCAGATGTATTATCCATGCATTTACTGGATGTAGCAGCAAATGACCGGATAATTTATTTGGTAAAAGCAGCAAAAATATTGCTTTACGTGCCGGAACCTTTGTGTGCCCTGTCTATCTTTTGTTAATATTATGTTAATTTCAACTGCTGAAAGTTATGTTAACCTCACATGCCTAAACCCATAACAACCATAACAAATTTTTTGGCAAGTATAAACAAGAAGTGATTTCTCAGGTGGTTTTTTCAAGTTAATCGAACTTTGATGTTAGTAAAGCTATATAGCAAAGATAGAGCTTAAAAGAAAGAATATAGCTGAGAAGCAAGAATCGAGCTTTAAATAAAGAGGCAAGCATTAGAGAGCCAGTTGAACTTAAGATAAGAGTTTAAATTTTGCTCGGTTTAAATTATAATATGTGAGGAGGAATAGCATGCAGTATTATCGAAAACTGGTGGGCGAAAGGATTTATCTTTCTCCCCTGAGCTTTGAAGATGCCGAAAAATTTACCGAATGGATCAATGATCTGGAGGCTTCTCTGAACCTGGGTAATGCCCATCAAATCATCAATCTCCAGGATCAGCAAAAGTTTCTGGAGGAGTTAAATGAAAAAGGCCATCATTTTGCCATTGTGGAGAAATCGCTTGATGAACTGATGTGGAGCTGCGGATTGATGGATACAGATCAGATCCATTCCACCGCTGAGCTGGGGATTTTCATTGGCAATAAGAAGTACTGGGATAAAGGCTACGGCAGAGAAGCTGTTAACCTTCTGCTGGATTTTGGTTTTAATATTCTAAATCTCCGCAATATCATGCTGACAGCTTATCAATACAATCCCCGGGCTCTAAAATGTTACGAAAAAGTTGGCTTTACAGAAATAGGCCGGCGGCGGAAGGCCCGGCAGATCGGTGGCAATTTTTATGACGAAATCTTCATGGATATTCTGACTGAAGAATTTGGTGAAAGCTATATCCTGGATAAGATTAACTTATCCAGCGAATAGCAGAAATTTAACCGATGAATAGCAGATATGAAGGAGCCCATCCTGGCCATGGATAATCAGGAGCAGAATCCCATAGAAAAAGCATATAAGGATGCATACGAGGAAGCATACGAGAGAGATAAAAAATACTCCATTCTGGACGGCATGTTCAGCAACGTTATGATCACTGTTTTTGGAGGAGCTTATCTGACCGGCTTTGGCCTGGCTCTCGGCATGGAAGAGTATCATATTGGACTGCTGGTTGCTCTGCCGGCTCTCGCCAATCTGATTCAGCTGTTCGGCCCTCTGTATATTAACAGAATGGGAGGAGAGAAGCAGGCCTGTCTGCTGGGAACCGGTTTGTTCCGCCTGAACTGGCTCATTATCGCCATTCTGCCAGTGCTTTTCTATCTGGGGCTTAGCCAGTCAGCCGTAATTATAATTTTCTTAGTACTGCTGGCCTTTTCCGGGGTTTTTGCTGCCCTCAGCAACGTTTCCTGGATGGGCTGGATCAGCAGTCTGATTAAAACAACTGAGCGGGGGCGCTTTTTTGGCCGGCGCAATATGTATGCCGGAATTACTGCTATGATTTCAGGTCTGCTGGCAGGGCTTATCATTGACAGCTGGGAAGCTCTTTTTCCGGAACAGGAAATCTGGGGCTTTTCACTGGCCTTTCTGATGGCCTTTGGCTGTGGAGTGGTTTCCTGGTTGTTTTTACGTAAAATAAGTTCAGGAATTGAGGAGAAAGGTTCACTGGGTAAACCAGTTGAACTTGGCTTTCTGGAAAGCTTGCGGCTGCCGCTTCAGGATCAAAATTTTCGTTATCTGGTAATCTTCAGCATGGCCTGGGCTTTTGCTGTGGGGCTCTCAGCACCCTTTTTCAGTGTTTATATGATTGTTGATCTTACCATACCTTTTACGGTGATCTCGCTGCTGGCTCTGGTGAGTGGAATAACAAATATTATCGGAATGAAATACTGGGGTCAGTTCGTGGACAGGATCGGCAGTAAAAGCCTGCTTTATTATACCTCGCTGGGAGCTGCTGCCCTGCCGCTCATCTGGATCATGGCAGGTCCTCAGAATTACAGTATTCTCTGGGGGGTAAATTTCTTCTCGGGCCTGATCTGGTCAGGAATAGGCCTGGCAACCTCGCTGCTGTTGATGCAGCTGGCCCGGGAGGAATATAAGGTGGCCTATTACGGTCTCTTTGCTGCAGCGACAGGTCTGGCAGCAGCAGTTGCTCCGATTGTTGGTGGTATCCTGGCCGGAGTGGTTTCCGAGGCAGCCCTGCAGCTAAATTTCCTGTATCTGGAGGGACTCCATTTTATCTTTATTCTAACCTCTCTTCTCAGGGTTTTCTCCCTGAGTCTGCTGATCAGGGTGGAACTGGAGGAACAGCTCAGTCTCCAGGAACTCTTAACCAGGGGGATGGGGGATTTTTATCCACTGCAGCGGGTCAGACACCTGACTGTGATGGGAGTGCAGTCGGTGGAGAACCTGAACCTGACAGTCAGCAGAGGACTGCTGTTCTGGGAATCCCAGCTGGAGGATGTTTTGATTAAAAGTCGAAGAATCTGGGAGAATACTGAAAGCAGAGCGGAAGAGATTGATAACAAGCTCGAGGATATAGTAAGTCGGACTGAAGAAAAGGAGAGCTGGCTGCTGGAAAAAATAGCTGCCATTTTCAGCTGGCTGGATCAGCTGGGCGAAGACGACGACAATTAATCAAAACAGGTAATTAGGAATCTGTAATTAAATTGATAATGAGAACCCGATAATTAGAAACCGATAATTTAAGCTGGTAATAAGAATCGAAAATAATCAGAAGCTGGTAATCAAAAGAAAGTTATTGATAAAGGTAGTAGAAGCTGTTAATTAAAAGAAAATAATCAATATAGGTAGTCAGAAGCCGGTAATTAAAATAAGTTATCAATAACCGGGAGTTAGAAAGATACAAAGAGAAAACAGCAATTAGAAGCCGGTAATCATTAGAAAGCAATAAAAAGTTGATAACAAGAAGAATAATTAAAAGGAGATAAATATAAAAGATAGATTGTCAAAAGTTCTATGAAGGAGAATGTCTGGAGGTGAGAAGATGCTGGCTGAACTTTATCAAGAGCTCCTGGATTATCTCATACTGTTTCTGGAATATCTGCCGACTCTTTTAACCGGCCTGGGGGTTTTTCTGGCTGGCTGGCTGACAGCGCTGCTGGTGAGGAAGATTATTAGAATGCTGATCAGAATGGCAGGAGTTGATGTTGCCATTTACCGGATCTGGTACGGCAAGCTCAGTGAACAGGAGCGCCGGGCCCGGGAGAAGAGCTGGAGCCCTTCTCAATTGATAGCCCAGGGGATTTACTGGTTGATCATTATCACCACCCTGATGCTGGCTGCCAATGTCCTGGGCCTGACAGCAGCAGCCAATATGCTGGAGAGCTTTATCTCTTATATTCCCGAAATCCTGATAGCCATTATTATCCTCTCTCTGGGTACTTTCATTGCCCGCCGGGCTGCCCGCCTCAGTGAAAACTTTGCTATTTCACTGGGGGTAAAGTACGGCAGAGAGATTGGACTTATCGTTAAATTCTTCATAATTTTTATCACCCTGCTCTCGGTCTTTGATTATTTAAATCTTTTCAGCTTTATTTCCCTGGCAGGGTTTACTATTATAATCGGCTCTATAACCGTTTCGCTCTTTATCATTCTCCTTTTTTGCGGCCGCAGAATAATTGCCTCCTATCTTTCTCATCACAGCCTGAAAACTTACCTCCGCCGGGGCATGCTGATTGAGTTTGAAGATATTTCCGGCAGGGTCAGGGAAATCAGAAACTTCGTTACGGTTATTGACAGTGGAGAAGACACCATTTATTATCCCAACCAGCTTCTTCTGGAAAAGAATATTCGCCAGCTTAAATATGAAAGAGAAGAGGCTAAAACTGAGTAGTTTGATGTAATCATTAAACAATAGAGATTTATTATTTGACAAAGCAGAGCCTATCAAGTACTATATTAATGAATGTATTCTATAGAGTAATGAATACTAATAAGGTTTTATGATAAATTTTAAGCTGTAAGTATGATAAATTTAAGCTGAAAGAACAAAGACCAAAGAAGAGTGAAGGATAGATTTATTAACGCTGGCCTGCTGCAAGGATCAGGAGGATAATAACTTATGAAAATAGGTATACCCAGATCGCTGCTATTTTTTTATTACTACCCTTTCTGGGAGGAGCTTTTTCAAGAACTGAGGATTGAAGTTCTGATCTCTGATAAAAATAACGAAAGAATCATGAATAAAGGTGTCAAATACTCGATTTCCGAAATCTGTGTTCCCATGAAAGTCTATGTGGGTCAGGTGCTGGATCTGGTAGAACAGGGAGCGGATCTGGTTTATGTACCCCGGATCGTCAATATTCGTAAGGGTGTAACCCTCTGTCCTAAATTTTTAGGTCTGCCGGATATGATCAAATACTCCCTGGAGGGCATGGAAAATAAGGTTTTAACTCATAAGATCGAACAGAAAAGCGATGATATTTCAGACTGGAAGGATTATCAGATTTTCCTGGAAGTTTTTGATGTCAGCAAAAAGGAGCTCAAAAGTGCTCTGAATAAGGCCAGTCAGAAATGGCAGGAGTATCGAGCCATGCACCGCAAAGGATTTGCCAGCGATCAGCTGCTGGAAGATATCAAGCGCACTCCCGATACCGGTGATCTCACCATCGGGGTGCTGGGCTATGTTTATAATGTTTACGATAAATTTGTTAATATGGATCTCCTGGGAAAACTGCGGGAGATGAATGTTAATATCGTTACCTTTGAGATGATTGACGATGAAGAGATTCAGCAGGAGGTCGATCAGTTCGCACCCCGGAAAAAGATGTTCTGGGAGTTCAGCAATAAACTTTTAGGTGCCGGCTATCACTTTCTCAAATCAGATGAAATTGATGGAGTTATTCATGTGACTGCCTTTGGCTGCGGTCCGGATTCCATTCTCGGCCCCTTTCTTGATATTGATTCTGATAAATATAATACCCCCTTTATGACTTTAAGAATAGATGAGCAGACCGGAGAGAGCCATCTTTTAACCAGAGTGGAAGCTTTTGTTGATCTGCTCAGACTGCAAAAAACCAAAGAAGCAAGGAAGTGTGAGAAGTAATGAAAGTTAGCTTTCCTTACATGGATACCCCGGTACTTTACTATAAATTGCTGGATCTGCTGGGTCATGATATAATTATTCCACCCAGACCCACCCAGCACACCATAAATTTGGGAGTGAAATATGCTCCGGAATTTGCCTGCTTTCCCCTCAAAGTTTTAATGGGAACCTATCTGGAGGTCCAGGAAATGGGAGCTGATACGATTGTCACCAGTGGCGGTCATGGGCCCTGTCGGGCCGGGTATTACGGCAAACTGCACCAGAAAATTCTCGATAATGCCGGTCTGGATGTCGATATCATCGTTTTTGATGCTCCCAAGGACTGGCGGCCCTTTTTGCGTAATTTAAAGAAAATAAAACTTAACAATTCCTGGTTTAGGGTATTGGGAGTTATTAGAACTGCCTATGCTCTGGCTCATTCCATGGACAGAATTGAAAAATTAATTCATAAGAATCGAGCTCATGCTCTGGAGCCCCGGAAAGTTTCCGATGCCTGGGAAGAAATTCAGCAGAAATACATGGAGATAGAAGATCGTAAAGATATCGCCGGGGTTGAAAAATGGGCCCGCAAGAGGCTGGCCGGATTGGAATATAATTTTCCCACTCCGGATAAGAGAATCAAGATTGGTATCATCGGAGAAATTTATGTGGTGATGGAAGGCTCTACCAATAATGACATCGAGGAGATGCTCAATGAGCTGGGCTGTGAGGTGGAGCGTTCCCATTATATTTCGGAATACATCGACAGCCACCTGGTGCCCTGGAAATGGAAAGATTATCAACATATTTTAGATAAGGCCGATGATTATCTGGAGATAATGATTGGAGGTCACGCCAAGCGCTCCATCGGCCACATAGTGGATTACAAGGAGAGAGGTTTTGATGGCGTAATTCACCTCAAGCCCTTTGGCTGCCTGCCGGAGCTGGTATCCCAGAGTCTCCTTGACAGGGTTTCTGATGATCTGGATATCCCGATACTATCCCTCTCTATCGATGAACAGATGGCTAAAGCCAATATGCTGACCCGGGTAGAAGCCTTTCTGGATCTGATAAAACAGAAGAAAGAGGAGGAAATAGCATGAAGGATCTTTATATCGGTGTTGATATCGGTTCGGTCAGTATCAACATCGTGGGCCTTGATGACAGTAAAAATATGCAGTTCAAATTATACAAGCGCAATCCCGGCTCTCCGGTTGAGGTGGTTAAGGAAGGGCTGGCCAGCCTCAACAAGAAGCTGAAGGACAGCTATAAAATTGCCGGGGTGGGAGTTACCGGGAGCGGGAGACAGCTGATTGGCTATATTCTGGGAGCTGATATCGTAAAAAATGAGATTACCGCTCATGCTACTGCTACCATCGAGCAGGTTCCTGATGTCAGCACCATCTTTGAGATTGGCGGTCAGGACTCCAAATTAATTATCGTTAATAATGAGATTGTTACTGATTTTGCCATGAATACCGTCTGTGCAGCCGGCACCGGATCCTTTCTGGATCACCAGGCCGAGCGGCTGGGGGTAAAAATTGAAGAGTTTGGTGATCTGGCTCTTAAGGCCACCAAGGATGTCAGAATTGCCGGACGCTGTACGGTTTTTGCCGAATCGGATATGATTTCCAAGCAGCAGTACGGTTTTACCAAACCGGAAATAATTAATGGATTATGTGAGGCCCTGGTGAGGAATTATTTTAATAACCTGGTCCGGGGGAAAGACCTTCATCCCCGATTTGTTTTTCAGGGTGGAGTAGCGGCCAATGCGGGCATCAAGGCTGCTATTGAGAAGGAGATCAATGACGAAGTTATAATCCCTGATAATCACGATGTCATGGGTGCTATCGGGATTGCGCTTTTAGCTCAGGAAGAGATGAGGCAGAAGGATGAGCCCAGCAGCTTTAAAGGTTTTTCCATTACCCATGATAATTTTGAAACCTCCAGCTTTATCTGTGAGGATTGTGCCAATGAATGCGAGGTTATTAGAATTCAGGCCAACGG
>PWFW01000293.1 GCA_003554225.1 Halanaerobiaceae bacterium
GTGGGGAGGGACATCGACATCAGCGCGTCTGAAGCTTTCTATGGTATCAGTTCCGGCCCGTCTGTCATCCACCACCACATGATACACTTTCTTGCTGCCCAATTTTATCTTAACCCACTCCCACCAGGCATTATAGATCACCGTTATCTCCTTCCAGCTGTCTCCTCCAGCCCAGGGGGCAAGCCGAAAAACAACAATGCCCTCGGGAGATTCTAAGAAGGACAATGATCTTCTGATCTCCTCTGAACTTCTGAGGCGAAAGGCAGGATGAGTTCTCCTCAGTTCTATCAAACCACGATAATAGTTGAAGGTCTCCCGGTATTCTGTCTTTCTCTCCCATTTCAGGGCATTTATATCATCTCCCGCCCGGTAAGAATTAGCATGACCGAATTTGGTTCTGAGAAATTCCTCGCCGCCCTGGAGAAAGGGCACTCCCTGGGAGGTCATGATAATGGCCTGAGCCATTCTGTCAAGTGAGATCCGTGTTCTGGTGGTGTCATGGGGACAGGATTTAGCCAGTTTATCCCAGAGGGTTAAATTATCGTGGCAGCTGACATAATTAACTGTTTCCTCCGGGCTGGCAGCAAATCCTTTGATTTTCCTGCTGTAATCAGTCTGGCCGACAACTCCCTTTTTGATCTCCTGGTAAAACTCAGAACGGCCGCTGGCAAACCCGGTTTCCAGCCCATCATTGCAGCCCTTAATGGCATTGCGATAATCATCGTTAAAGATGGCAATCCCGGTTCCCCGCTGCCGTCCCTTAACCATCAGCCTCTCTTCCTTGAGCTGGGGGGGTAAGGCATACCAGGGTTCTCCATAGATAAGAATGTTTTCGTTGATCTTCTTAAGTTCCCTCTGAATTTTCAGCATCGTCTTTTTATCAATCAGTCCCATCAGATCAAACCTGAAACCATCGAGATGATACTCCCGGGCCCAATAACAGACAGAATTAACTATAAACTCCCGGACCTTCTCTTTCTCGGTGGCGATTTCGTTTCCCACTCCTGAGCCATTGGCAATTTCACCTTCGGGAATTTTCCGATAGAAATAGCCAGGAGCGATTTTTTCCAGAGCTGATTTTCTGGTAAAGTAGGTGTGGTTATAAACCACATCCATAATAACTCCGATGTTAAGATTGTGCAAAGCCAGCACCAGCTTTTTCAGCTCGGTAATCCGGGAGAGATCTGCCGGATTACTGGCATAGGAACCTTCTGGGCTGTTATAGTAGAGGGGGTCATAGCCCCAGTTGTAAGCTTCGGGATCGGTATCATCAACTGTGGCAAAATCAAAGACCGGCATCAGCTGAACATGGGTTACTCCCAGCTCTACCAGGTGATCCAGTCCGGTGCTCAAACCTGCGGAATTACAGCTGCCCCTTTCAGTAAAGGCCAGAAATTTGCCCCGGTGCTGCAGACCCGATTCCGGGTGAGAGCTGAAATCACGCACATGAACTTCATAGATAATTGCATCGACCGGAGATTCGAGCCTGAGACTGCTGTCCTGCTGCCAGCCGGGAGGGTCAGTGCGTTTTAGATCAACGATTATCCCCCGCCTGCTGTTGGTTGCCAGAGCTTTTGCCCAGGGATCGACAGTCTCAGAGATACCGCTCTCTCTTTCAATCTCCAGCAGATAATATCTACCATGCAGATTTCTATCAATTCTAGCTGTCCAGTAATCAGCAGCTCTTTCATCCAGTTCTATTTTTTCCTGAAACTCACCTGCTTCGGTATCAGATATTTTTACTGCTGCCCGATCAGCATTTTTTATCCAGAAATTAAAGCTTGTTCCCTCTTTATCTGCCAGAACTCCCGGTTCCTGTCTGAAACATTCTCCCGGGCTTCTCACAGCCATTTCATCTGTTTTTTCTGCCTTAAGCGCATCGAGATAAACTCTGTCCAGTGCCAATTGATTACCTCCTTGCCAGATTAAAAAAATATCTATTACTACTACTTATTCTCAATCTCTTGGAGAAATCCTTTTTTTCCTGTTTTTCCGGACAAGTTTTTGCAATCCGCCGTATCCCGATGATTTGTTTGATTTTACTTGACGGTGATAATGGGTTATAATAGATTAAAATATTAAATCAGGTTTGAATTTTGCTTGAGGAGGACTAAAAGCCATTATGAATATAGAAAACAAAACAAAGGTAGCATATTTTTGCATGGAATTCGGTCTGCATGAAGATTTTCGGATCTATTCCGGAGGTCTGGGAGTGCTGGCCGGAGATACCATGAAAACCGCCAGGGATCTGGATCTTCCCGTTACTGGAATCGGAATAATGTGGAATAAGGGATATACCCGTCAGTTAATTGATGATTACGGTCGGCCCTATGATAACTATGCACCAGAAGGACAGAACTACGATCATGTCAGTGATACAGGTATTGCCGTCACCGTTAAAGTCAAGGAGCAGGAGGTAAAATGCAAAGTCTGGAAAGCCGATAAATTCAATAATAAGCCAATCTATTTGCTCGATACCAACCTGGATGAAAATCAGGACATGAAATGGATCACTGACAGGTTGTACATGGGTTCCTCTGAAGAGAGAATTGCCCAGGAAATAGTGCTGGGAATTGGAGGAGTCCGGGCCCTGCGCAAGCTGGGAATAGAGATAGATATCTATCACTTTAATGAAGGTCATGCTGCACTGGCCGGCACAGAACTGATCCGGGAGCTGATTAATCAGGGATATGATTTTCAGGAAGCCTGGCAAAAATTGCGGAAAAAAATTGTCTTTACCACCCATACCCCGGTGGAAGAGGGCAATGAATCTCATCCGATTGAAAATTTAAAGGAACTGGGGGCCTTTAATGGCCTGACCCAGGAAGAGATGGAGCAGATCGGAGGTAATCCCTTCAATATGACCGTAGCCGGACTGCGCCTTTCCTCAAGGGCCAACGGGGTAGCCCGCCTGCACGGGATAACCGCCCGGGATATGTGGAAGCATGTTGATAACCGTGCTCCTATACTTTCGATAACCAACGGTGTTCATCATCACAGCTGGGTCGATGAAAGAATGCTGGATGTCCTCTTTAATAAAAATAAAATAGCCAAACTCCATAATGAAAATAAAGAAAATCTGCTGGATTATATTGAAAGAGAAAATGATCAGCAGCTCAATCAGGACCGCCTGCTGATTGGCTTTGCCCGCCGGGCAGCCAGCTATAAAAGACCTGATATGGTTTTCTGGCAGCTGGATCGTATCAAGCACCTGCTGCAAGAACAGAAAGTTCAATTTGTTTTCTCCGGCAAAGCCCATCCCGAAGATAATGTCGGAAAGGATATTATCGCTCACATTGTCTCCATCTCAAGAAAATATCCTCAGAGTGTGGCCTTCCTGGAGGATTATAACATAAAAATCGGCCGGCTGATGACCCGGGGCTGTGATGTCTGGCTTAATAATCCCCGCAGGCCCCTTGAGGCCAGCGGCACTTCTGGAATGAAAGCAGCTATGAATGGCGTGCTGAATTTCAGCACCCTGGATGGCTGGTGGTCAGAAAACTGCCAGCACGGAATCAACGGCTGGCAGTTTGGCAACGGATATGTGGGAGAGGGCCAGGATGAACATGATCTTCATGCCCTGTATGAAGTGCTGTTAAATGAGATTGTGCCCACCTACTATGAAGACCGTCAGCGCTGGCTGATGATGATGCAGTACAGTATCAAGACCACCAAGGATAGATTTTCTGCCCGGAGAATGCTGAAGAACTACTATGAGATGCTCTATCAAATTTAATCAGGAGTTATCGCTTAATCGACCAGCATATTTTCTGCCAGCTCCTGCCTGACACTTTCTCCCTGAAAGTATTCCACAATCTCCAGCGCAAAGGGCAGAGCTGTCCCCGGGCCCCGGGAGGTGATAATATTTTTATCTCTAACCACCGGTTTTTCCAGATATTCATAGGCAGAAAATTCACCGGCAAAGGAGGGATAACTGGTACAGCGAACTTTGTCCAGCACTCCGGCAGCTTTCAGTACCAGAGGCGCAGCGCAGATAGCCGCCACCAGTTTTTCCTGGGCAGCAAATTCCTGAACCAGAGCCAGGATAGCCTCTTCCCGCCTGAGATTCTCCGCCCCGGGCATGCCTCCAGGTAGAACCAGTCCATTAAATACCCGGTGATTGATATTTTTCAACCGCTGATCAGCCTCAATTTTAATCCCATGGGCACCTTGAACAGTAATCTCAGCCAGTCCGGCACAGATAACCTTGAGATCAGCCCTTCTCAAAACATCGATAATAGTTACTGCTTCAATCTCTTCAAAACCACGAGCCAGCGGTACTACAACTTTAGCCATTTTCCATCTCTCCTTCCTGAAGACGGCCTAACTGCCTGGTAAATAAATTTAAATCCTGCTGGCTGTATAGCACAAAACGTACCAGCTCAAGCCCGGCACCCTTTTCCAGATAATCACAGACCGTGTCTAGAGCGATCCGGGAAGCCTCTTCCCGGGGATAGCCAAAAGCCCCCATGGAAATTGCAGGAAAGCCCAGGCTGTCAATCCTGTTCTCCTCTGCCAGATCCAGGACATTGCGATAACAGTCTCGTAACAGCTTATCCTCAGGCTTATCTCTGCCGTAAACCGGTCCCAGACAGTGAATAACATGACGGTTGGGAAGTTTGTGCCCCCCAGTAATCACTGCTTCTCCCGGACTGATTGGGGCATACTTGCGGCACTCCTCGGCCAATCCAGGACCGGCGGCCTGATGCAGAGCTCCAGCTACCCCTCCGCCCGGCATCAGCTGAGCATTAGCGGCATTTACCACTGCTGTCAGGTCGTCCTGGCTGGCAATATCTCCCTTAGCAAGTTGCAGAATTGTCTTACCAACCTCAATCTCCTTCATCGTCACCACCTCACTTTGAAATATTGCTGCAGGTAAGATTTATTGAGTGATTATCATAAATCTTACAGGAATATTAAACTGAAAATAGAATTATTCAGCAGAGCACAAAAATTAGAGAAGATCTGTTTGCCGAAACAAAACATCCAAGGAAAAAGAAAGTGCCCTATTAAGCTCCTGACAAAAAGTTAAGGAGGTCCTATCATGAAAAAATCTCTTTTTGCTGTCGTTATTCTGCTGATGCTGCTGCTTTTAGTCCAGCCGGCCGATGCTCTGCTCACTCCCGATACCGAAGCTTTTCAGGGATATTTAACCGCTTCGCTTGTTCCTGGAGGTGCTTCGGGATTTGCTGTCAGCGGTCAGCTTGGCCTCTGGGAGAGTCTGGCTGTCTTCGGGCAGCTGGGGGATCCTTATAACCGCCTGGGGGGCAAGGTCCAGCTTAACCCCTATCTGGCTCTCACCGCCGGGTATCTGATTAATAGATCAATCTTTCTGGGGATCAACCTTCAGCGGAAATTAGCTGAAAAGTTTACCGGAGCAGCTGATCTGGCCCTGGCTGCTCCCCTGGAAGAGGCAGCGCTGGCCTACGAGCTGGGCTTAATTTATCAGATGCCAGAAAATCTGGATGTTAGAATATCCCTCCAGGGTCTTGCCCGGGACTATAATTTAAAACTAGGCCTGGGGTATAACTTTTAGTTTGCTCTTTGCCAGAGCTGCTTTTACTTTAACCCGGACTCAGGCTCTTCCAATATCTTCTCCAGCCGTCTCGCTTCCTGGCGGAGCAAAGGCTCGGGACCTGTCAGAATCTCCTTCAGAATCTCCTTAAGCTCAGAAGACTTTATGCCAGCGATTCCGGTCTCCTGCAGGGCATAAAGGGCATAATAGATAACCCAGACCTGCTGGCTGGTTTGCAGCATCTTCCAGGCCTGTCTTTTAGCCTGGCTGTAACTCCGGCTTTCCAGCAGGAGAGCCAGTTTAAAGCGGTTATATACACCACTGTCAACCCGGAAGAAATCCTGAGAAAAAACCCTGTTTTCCAGCAGCGAGATCAGATCCTCTACCTTCCGGGGCACAGCAGCATATACTTTCTCTGCCAGTTTTTCCGGGTCTCTTTCTTTTCGTGGTAAAATTGCGGCCAGGGTCTCAGCCAAAATTTCTCTCTCCTGCTGCTGCCAGAAATGCTGAAAGATAGCATTCTCAATTTCGAGATTAAAACTCTGCCTGGCAAAATATCTCCTCTCCTGTTCAGAGAAGCTCTCCAGCTTTGAGTTAAATTGTGGCCAGTGTTTGTCTTCAGCCCTACCGGCCAGCTGCAGTACCTCTTCAACCGATTCTGCTCCTCTCAACGAACGGGAAAACCTTGCCTGCTGGTAGGTCTTGCCTCCGGCCAGAAGAAGCAGAACCAGATTTGCCAGCAGCAGATAGAAAAACCTGGTATGCCAGTAGCTGCCCGGCGCCAGAGAGCGCAGCAGCTTTTCTCTTTCAAAGCGGCCGGCTCCCAGCATTTTTTCTTCATAGAGAGGATCATCAATAGGAGAGGCAAAATCAAGGGCCTGATCGATTAGTTCTCGAGAAGAAATTTCCTGCCCCAGACTGGCAGCAACTTCAGCCAGTCCTCCTACCACTCTGGGAGCAGCAAAGGAGGTTCCCGTTGAGCGGTAGGGATTTAAAGAATAGGAACTGAACTCAGCCGGGAGATAACGGGTTACATCTCCGGAGGCTGCCAGGTCAACCTCCTGACCATAGCTGGCATAGGATTCCCTACCCCGGGGGCCAACTGCAGTGACAGCCAGCACTGTGCTGTAGCGAGCAGGGTAGGCCACCTGATTATCGCCGGTGTTGCCAGCCGCAGCCACCACAATAACCCCCCTCTGCTGCAGCTCTTGCAATAATCTTTTTTCTTCTTCCTCCTCTCCCCAGAAGGCCAGACTGATATTAACAAAAACCCGGGTTTGTTGATTACTGCGGGCATAATCCAGCACTCTTCTCAGTTGATTATACAAGCTCTGCCGGGAGGTTACTCCCGGGCCGGGAGCAACCTCCAGACTATAGATTTCCACCGGAGCCCTTCTTTTTGTATCAGAAACTATCTCCAGGACCAGCTGACCATGACCGGGCAGGGCTCTTAAGCTTCGTCCGCGCCCCTCTGCCACCACCGGACTGAACCCGCTGTCAAGCACAAAGATTGAAACCGGATATTCTCCTGGAGAGGTGGAAAAATACAGGGCAGTCAGAATAACCAGAGAAATTATCAGTCCCCCCGTTATTTTTCTCATTCTGCTACCCCCTGAAATTTTAATTACAGCTTTCCCTCCCGCTGAGCCTGATAGAGCGGTGAGAGCCGGTCCAGACTTTCCTCATCAACCCGTTCCATGATTCTGGCTGCCTCCCTCTCGGCCTGCTGGAGAATCTCCTCTTCATTAACATTAACCATCCGGCCCTTCCGATAAATAAAATTGCCTGCCACCATCACATCACGCACTTCACTTCCCTGAGCCGAATAAACCAGATTTGGTACCAGATTGCGGAGAGGATGACGAATAACAGGAGCCAGACTGACCTTCTTTAAATCAATGGTAATTATATCAGCATATTTTCCCGGTGCAAGAGAACCGATTTTGTCCTCCAGCCCCAGACAGCCGGCAGCTTCAATGGTCGCCAGCCTGAGGACCTTCCAGGCCGGCAGGGGCAGAGGGCTTTGACTTTTGATCTTGTTAAAAAGGGCGGTCAGTTTCATTTCATTAAACATATTATTGCAGTTATTGCCCGGAGCCTGGTCAGAACCGAGAGCCGCCCGATCAGATACTGCTAAGAATTCCTGGAGAGGGGGTACCTGACCATCTATGATTCCGATACTTCCAGAACAGACTGTCAGGCCGGCTCCGCTTCTGGCTAAAAGTCGGGCTTCCTCCGGATTAGCTTCTGTTAAATGGACAGCGTTAAGGGAGGAATTCAACAGGCCTTCCCGATTTAACCAGGGGATGGTTCGGCTGTTATACCTCATCTTCATCTGAAGATGTTCCCGTTTGCCCTGGGCAACATGCATGTGAATTCCAATCCCGTGCTCCTCAGCCCGATCATATATCTCTTTGAGCAGCTCCCGCGAGACCATATCAGGGGCCTGAGGCCCAAGAAAAAAGCTGATTCTTTCCGGTATCTCCTCCTTCTCAAGCCATTCCAGAGACTCTGCTAGATCCTTTTCTCCCTTCTCACGGTCAAAGGGATAGAGCTTACCAGGAACAATTTCGCTGCTGTTATCCAGCTCATTGATGGTTTTGGCCAGCACAGCTCTGGTTCCAATCCGGCTGTGCCAGTCGACCAGCCCCTCCAGGTTGCTGCCAAAATCAGCCAGCAAAGTGGTGCCATTCCGGACTGCTTCGATGATATTTAGGGCTGTTCCTGCCTCCCGGGCCTGCTGATCAAGCTGCCGGGAAAAGGGCCAGAGGCCTTCCTCCATCCAGCCGGTGATATCCTGGGCCAGGCCCCGCAGCAGAGCTATTCCAGTATGAATATGGGCATCAATCAGCCCCGGCATCACCAGAAGATTTTTTCCTTCAATTGAGCGGCAGGCCTGATACTCTGCCAGAATTTCCTTTGAATTTCCCACAACAGCAATCTTATCGTCCTTAATGCCCAGGGCAGCATCAGCTAAATATCCAACTCCTCCACCCTCCATGGTCAGAAGTTCTGTGTCATAGATTATCAAATCCAGCTGCAAAAGAATTCCCCCTCAATCCCGCAGGTTAATATCCAGCGACAGCTACTCCCGGGATTTTTTATCGGCTACAATTAAATAATATTTCTCATTTAAAATCCGGCTGTATTCCAGCTCCAGTTCGGCTTCTCTAAGCAGGTTCTGCACCCTATCGACATCCAGACGATGCTCATAATCCGGGCCTGCCTCCATTTCTTTTTTTCTCCAATCAATCACAATTAATCTGGACCGGTCCTTTAAAAGCCTGAGATAACACTCCAGAAATTCCGGCAGACTGGTGATTTCATGCAGCAAATTGGCCATCAGCATCATATCTCCACTGCCGGCCAGCTCTTCTTTGATATCATCTTCACATACCCCGGTCTCCTTTACCTGAAAAAGCTTGATGTTATCTAATTTTCGGGCTTCTGCTCTCTCCTGCAAATCCTCCAGCATCTGGCTGGAGATATCAAAGGCATAAACCTTTCCCCCGGGACCGACTATCTCAGCTGCCGGCAGGGAGAAATAACCATTCCCGCAACCTACATCCAGAAAAACTCTATTCTCTTCCAGGCCGCAGGCTGTCAGTATTTTCTTAGCCGGAAGGGATTTTTTCCTCTCTTCAGAGTGCAGTTTGTCACGCTGAGCAGGATTAAATACCTGAGCCAAGTCAGCCACCTCCTGATGATTATCTTCAAACAGTCAAACTTTGTCTTTTTCCAGCAGGACTTCATTCATACTTCCTGTGCGGTATCCCTCGAGATCCAGCGTGATATAGGTATAACCCAGCTCCTTGAATCTTGTCACAATCTCCTCCCTTCTCTCCAGAAATAATATCATATCCTGCGGTTTAACCTCTATTCGGGCTGTGTGATTATCATGATGGCGGACTCTGAGCTGCTGAAGCTTTAGTTTTCGTAAAAACTTTTCCGCTCTGTCTACCCTGAGAAGCTTATCCCGGGTTATTTTATCCCCGTAGGGAAAACGGGATGACAGGCAGGCAAAGCTGGCCTTGTTCCAGGTCGGCAGTTCCAGCTTTTCTGACAGCCTGCGAATATCATCCTTGGTCAGTTCAGCCTCCAGCAGAGGGCTTCTGATCCCAAGCTCCTTAAGAGCTTTCAGGCCGGGGCGATAATCATCCAGATCATCATAGTTTGAGCCATCCAGCACATATTCCAGATTCCGTTCCCGGGCTACCTCCAGCACTGAAGAAAAAAGCTCTCTTTTGCAGTGGTAACAGCGATCAGGAGGATTGCTGGCAAAATCCTCGCTCTCCAGCTCCTCAGTCTGGAGCAGCAGCTGCTCAACCCCAATTTTATCAGCCAGCTCACGGGATTCTTCCAGCTGCTCCCGGGGATAGGTCTCTGATTTTGAAGTTACTGCAACCACCCTATCCTGGAGCTGGTCCCGGGCTATCTTCAACAGCAGGGTGCTGTCCACCCCGCCGGAGAAGGCCACTGCTGCACTCTCCATTTCAGCCAGTATATTCTTAAGCCTGAGATATTTTTGCTCAAGCTCAGGGTCTTCAAAGTCAATAACTATCTCTGCTGACATTATCCTTCCTCCCTGTATAATGATAGAAACTTAATTTTTGGAAATATCTCAGTTCTTTTAGAGTATCTCCTTTGGCTTTCCCTGCTTTAATGATATCAGATTTTTCCAGCAGATAAAACTCCCCGCTGCCAGACCGCCTCAACTTTCCAGTCCGGTGAGACAGCTATTAAATCAGCCCTTTTGCCGGCTGCCAGGCTGCCGATTCTATCTCCCAGGCCGATTCTTTCAGCCGGATTGAGGCTGGCCAGACTCCAGGCTTCTGGAAGAGTCAGCTCTGTTTCCTGAAAAATTCTTTTCACCGCTTCCTTCATGGTTATTGTACTGCCGGCCAGCTGGCCGGAATCAATTAAGCGGGCTTCTCCTCGGGCAATCTCAACCTCAAGACCACCCAGTTCATAGCGACCCGCTGGCATCCCTGCCGCTCTCATGGCATCTGTCACCAGAATAACTTTTTCCCGGGGTTTAACCCTGGTCACCAGCCGCAGAATTGCAGGATGCAGATGAATACCATCTGCTATCAGCTCCACAGTAACCTTGCTGTTGTCGAGAAAGGCCCCCACCGTACCGGGCTGACGGTGATGGAGCCCCAGCATGCCGTTAAAGAGATGGCTGGCATGAGAAAGACCCCGGCTAAAGGCCTGCTGCATAGTGTTATAATCAGCCCCGGTATGGCCTGCTGCTGCCACAATTCTGTTTTTCTGCAAAATGTCGAGCAGCTCCTCTGCCCCCGGCCTTTCAGGAGCCAGGGTAACAATTTTTAAACTCTTACCCAGAATATCAAGCCAGCGTTGAAATATTTCCCGGGAAAAATTCATGATATGCTCGGGATTCTGAGCGCCGGCTTTCTCCCGGTTTAGAAAGGGACCCTCCAGATGGACACCCAGCAGATTTGATTCCGGATTTTCCCGGGAAAATTTACTGATATTTTGTAAAACCCCGATAAGTTTCTCCGGAGCTGCTGTAAGTGGAGTTGCCAGAAAACCAGTAATCCCTTGCTTAAGCTTAAAATCTGCAATAACAGCCAGGGCCTCTTGACTGCCATCCATAACATCATAACCCCGAGCACCATGAATATGAATATCAATCCAGCCCGGTCCCAGCAGATTGCCTTTAAGCTCCACACGGCTGCCCTTTTTAGAGACTACTCTGCTTAATTCTGCCGGAGGCTGGCCCTCTCCAAAATCTTCAATTTCTTCATCCCGGACAAAGAGCCAGCCCTCTTCCGGATAAATATCAGGATGAATCAGTTTGGCTCCTTCAAATAATATCGGCATAAACATTCCCTTTCCTGAATTTTATTTTAGCCTGCGGCTCACCTCAACCTCTTTAGATAAAGCGGCTATTAATACCGAAAAAGAACCCCCTTTTTCAGAGGGAATTATTCCACAAAAGAACCTCTTATCCTGATAGGATCTCCCAGAGGTTCTCCTGCCAGAAAGATGAATCTGGCCTCAGGAGAAAGAGCCCTGATCTCCAGGGTGGTGCTGGCTGCCAGCAGATAACCTTCATCTTCCTTAAGCTGTTCCCCTGGCTCTCCGGTCTGAATTTCCCCAGCAATAACAAAGATTACCCCCTGGTGACTGCCGCTCAGTTGAACATTAAAGCAGCCTCCTTCCGTAATTTCAACATCCTGAAAAATAACATCGACCATCAGCTCCAGAGCGGAATCGGAACCGACAATAGTTCTTACTTTTAAACCCTCCTGCTTCTGTTCGGGGACCTCCTCAGCCGGAATCCTGTGATAATAAGGGGCCGACTCCTTCTTCTCCCGGGGAATATTTACCCAGAGCTGAATGCCCCGACTCAGATCACCTTCCCCGGGCGACTCAGAATGAACAATTCCACTGCCGGCATTAAAGGCCTGAACCCCACCGGCCTGAACTTCAGCTTCATTACCCTGATTATCCCTGTGCCAGAAGGAACCCTCTAACATGTAGGTAACCGCCTCAAAACCCCGATGTTCATGGGGAGCAAATTCATTGGGGGGCTCAACGAAAAATTGATCCAGCAGAACAAAGGGGTCCAGATTGTCATAATTGTTGGTGGGAAATAGCCGTTTAACTTTAGCTCCATCACCTTCCGGTTTGGTGACACTCATAATTTTTTGATTCTTTTCTAACATTAATCTTCACCTCCATTGAAATTTTACGCCTGTTTTCTCTTGCTTAATCATTTTGTTAATCTATCTGCAAATAATTGCCTGGTGATATCTCGAGTCTGAAAATGAAATGTTATATTTTCATCTATCATTATATCCCAGAGGGATAGTGGCTTAATCACTAAATTATGGCATTCTATTATTGTGTTATAATATTCTATTTAATATGCCCTGTTGAGTTCTAAAGTTAGCCTGCCGGTTTTCCGGGATAATTTATAGAATTTTTAGCCTGGATTTTGATTTTATAGTATTTATAAGATATGATATTATAAGATGGCATTAGGAAGATGGATTTATCAGTTGAACCTAGACAGGAGGATTGAAAATGGCTGAATGGCGCTTGCTGTCCTACCAGGTAGATAATGGTTTCAATAATATGGCAGTGGATGAGGCTGTACTGCGATTTCACAGTCAGGGGAAAACCCCTCCCACTCTCAGATTTTATGGCTGGAAACCTCCGGCCCTCTCCCTGGGTTATTTCCAGAGCCTGGAAGAAAAGGTTGACAGAGATAACTGCCAGGCCCGGGGAATCGATGTGGTCCGTCGGCTGACCGGCGGAAGGGCAATTCTCCACGATCATGAGCTGACCTACAGTTTGTCAGTCAGAGAGGACCTCAACCTGCTTGACTCCTCAATAGTTAAAAGCTACCGGGAAATCAGCCAGGGTCTGGTTAAAGGTCTAAAAAAGCTTGATATTCCGGTCAGACTCACTCCCCGCCAGCGGGGTCAAAAGGCACCCAGGGGTGATTCGGCTGCCTGTTTTGACACCCCTTCCTGGTATGAGATTGTTATCGACGGAAAAAAATTAATCGGCAGCGCTCAGACCCGCAAATGGGATGCCATCCTGCAGCATGGTTCTCTACCTTTAACTCTCGATAGTGAGCTCATCTTTAACCTTTTTAAAATAGATAGTGACCGCCGAAAAGCAAGGCTGAAAAGATTTTTTCTCAAACATTCCCCCGGACTCTATCAGCATACCGAAAAAAAATATTCTCCTGAGACCCTGGAAAAATATCTGGTCCAGGGCCTGTCAGAACACTTTTCTGTTAAAATAAAACCTGGAAATTTAACCGAGGATGAACAGCAGCTGGCTGATGAGCTCAGCCAGAATAAATACAGCCAGGAGAGCTGGAATGCCCGCAAATAATTTCTTATAAACTTTAATTAAATTTACCGAGGTGAAAATTACCATGTCCCCAAAAAATTCCCGATCCCGCCTCCCTTCCTGGTTGAAAAACAAAGACCCGCTCCAGAAGGGCATGATTACCACTAAAAACCTGCTTCAGGGGCTGAAATTAAATACTGTCTGTCAGGAAGCCCGCTGCCCCAATATCGGTGAATGTTTTGCCAGAAAAACTGCCACCTTTATGATTCTGGGAGAAAAATGCCCCCGGAACTGTCGATTCTGTGCTGTTACTTCTGGAGAGCCTTCTCCTGTCGATCCCAGAGAACCCGATAGAATTGTGGAGGCTGTCAGCCGACTGAAACTCAGACATGTGGTTATTACCTCTGTAACCAGAGACGATCTTCCCGATGGCGGCTCCCGTCAGTTTGTCAGGGTAATAGAAAAGCTGCGGAGTTATGATCCTGATCTAAAAATAGAGATTTTGACTCCTGATTTTCAGCAGGATAGCAGAGCTCTGGACCGTATAATCGCTGCCAGACCAGATATCTTTAACCATAATATTGAGACAGTTCCCAGGCTTTATTCCCGGGTCAGGCCGGAAGCCTGCTACCAGGGTTCTCTAAAGGTCCTGGAAAGGGTGGCCAGGAATCCGGCTAATATTATTACAAAATCCGGATTGATGCTGGGACTGGGAGAAAACCGGAAAGAGGTCATTGAAGTTTTCCGTGATCTGCAGAAAATAAACTGTGACATGCTGACTATCGGGCAGTACCTCCAGCCTGCCCGGTCCAATCTCCCAGTTCAGGAGTACATCAAACCTGAAACCTTTCAGCAGTACAAAGAAAAAGCTCTCGAAATAGGCTTCAAGGCTGTGGCATCCGGACCCCATGTCAGGAGTTCCTATCTGGCCGAAGAGATCAGCCAGGAAATTTTATTTCAGGGAGAAAGTTAAACAATATTAAGTCAATTTTAAGTTTAATTAAGGGGTATCCAGCTCCGGATACCCCTCTCTGCTTTGCTTGTTTTTATTTGCTGCTGCGAAAAAGATCCAGAAATCTATCTTCATATAGCTGATAAACTCCCCAGCGGTCCAGCTCCTTCTTTAAAATCGAGGGCTCGGCTTCTCCACCCTTTACCTTATCAAAGAGCCTCTCTATTTCATCTCTGGCTGCAATCGGCAGCCCTTCCAGTGTTCTGGTTACCTGAACCTGACCGGACTGATTACGGGTTAAATAACCTCTTTCCTCCATATCAGGAAAATGAGATTCACTTGCACTTTCAGCAATATATTCCTCAACAAATTTCATCAGCGATACATCCCAGAGTTCTTCCAGTCCAGAAAGAATAACTGTCAGGAATCTATCTTCTTCACTGCTCTCCTCATCAAGCTGGGCAGCAGCTTCTTCTATGGTTTTAGCTGCCGTCCTGATGCTGTCCACCTTCTGCTGAAAACTCATCTTATAGATCAGGCTGGCCAGATCCGGCTTGCTGCTGGCAATCATCTCCAGAGCCTGCCGGGCTTCATCGCTAAAACCCTCAGCTTTCATGAGATATCCCGGTGTAATCAGCTTGGGCCTGTCCCAGGTTATCCAGCCTTCCCTGATCCGGGTCTCCGGACCCTCCTCGGGATAGACTTCCAGATAGGCCGGCTCGGTCAGCACATAATAATGCAGGCTGGTTTTTTCACTGGAAGACAGCAGTTCTTCCGGGGATTTAAATATTTTGGTCTGTTCCAGAGCACGTTTAATTTTATCCTGATCAGACATAATAATCACCTCTTATTCTGCTAAAATTCATAGTTTGGAATCTATCAGGTCTTTAAAGTGTTTTATTTCTTCGTCCAGTTCGGGTTTTTCCTCCTGAATGATACTGCGCTCCAGCACCAGAGTCGCCAGAGGATCCCTGCCTGTCAGCGATCCCATCTGTTTTAAGGGTCTTTCAGCTCCTGAACCGGCATGGGTTAAAAAGAAGGCGACTTCAGGAAGAATCTCACTGTTTCCCAGCAGGAAGGTCCTCAAAGCCGGAGTGATGGAAAATGCCCAGACCGGCCCCCCCAGGATAATCAGGTCATAATCTTCAAGCTGATGGGGAAATTGCTCAATTAATGTAACATTGGCCGTTAAAGCATCAAAGGAGGCCTTTATCAGGGCGAAAAAACCTTTTCGCCTTCTCCTGTCTACGATTTCCAGGCTGTCAGCCTTAAATTCTTGCACCAGCTTCTCGGCCAGCTTTTTAGTTGTACCGGTTCTGGAGTAATAAACTATCAGTATCTGCAATAATCATTCACCCTTTATTTTGCAGCTAAAAAGAAAGTTTTCATTATTTATCGGATCGCAGGGAAGATAGAAAAGCGGCAGAGGAGATTTTCTGGCTATTATATCAGCTGTACTGCCCAGCTTTAATCCTTCCATGCTGTCAACCCCACGGGTTGGCATCATAATCAGAGTGCTGTCATGCTCCTCGGCCGCCGACAGGATCAGCTCGGAAGCTGCACCTTCATCAATAACAACATTAACCTCTGCTATCTTTCCGCTCCTGAGAAGAGATTTTTTAAATTCATTCAGTTCCTGAGCTACTTCCTCTTCGCGTTTTTTCAGCTTCTCCAGACTGAAATTTTTTTCTATAGCAGATACCATAGTAACACTTTCCAGTTCTTTATTCAGCCCAAGCACAGCCTGGACCAGACTGTCAGAACATACAGTGCAGTCAATGGGAATCAAGATCCGGCTGAATCGGATATTACAGACCGGTTTTATCACTCCATCACCAAGATTTTCATGTTTTTCTATAAAAACCGGAACCCTGCTCTTTCGCAGAATATTATAAGTAGTCCCGCCCAGGAAAAAATGTTTAAGGACATTAACTCCAGGGGAAGCCATAACTATAGCAGAACAGTTTTCTTCTTCAGCCAGCCCGGTAATTTCCTCTTCCGGTTTACCTGTTAAAACCCGGGTTTCAGTCTCCATACCGGTTTTATCAATTTTGTCCTTAATTAAAGCTAAATTATCCCGGGCTTTCTGGAAATCTTTATCTTTAGCCCCCTTCTTTAACACATGAACTAAAAGCACATTTCGTATCCCCAGGCTCTGAAATTCTCCCAGACACTGGACTAATTTATTGGCATGATCAGAAAAATCAGTGGCTGATAAAATTTTACTGGCCAGCACAATTGCTACCTCCACTTAAAACAGATTTCGAGTTCTTGTTTATTGTTGCTAGTATTATATTAGTTTATCACCAGAAAAGCAAGTGAATTGGTCAAATATAGGTGCTGCAAGCAGTTATTTGTCTTGAAAATATTTGCTGTTATTTCCATATAATGTTGTGCCCTATAAGGGCATGGGGTTTATCTTAAAATATTAATCCCCAGCATTAACATCACTGCTGTCAGCAGAGAAAACAATATCCCCTGAAAAAATCTTTTCCAGCTTAGTCCGGTTTTAACGCGGGCATGTACAGTTAAAGCTGCAAAGAGCAACAGCATTCCTCCGGGCATCAACCAGAAGGGAAGCCCATAATAACTGCTCAATAGATATTCACTCTGGCTGATAATAATATCATGATTTAACAGGCCAATCAAGTAGGGAAACATCCGATAAACCGGGGGAAAGAAGAGAAATCCCAGAAGATACCTGCTGCCGCTTAAAAATATTATTGCATAAAATAAAAGCATCTGAAAGGCCAGGGCTATTAAACTCCCGGAAGCCATAAATACTCTGTCATACTCTGATTCATAATTCTCAACTGCCCGAACTCCCAAAAGCTCAAATTCCATTTCATAACCCAGTCCGGACCCGGCCAGATAATATCCGGCATCATAGAGAAAAAGTGTCAGCAAAACTGCAGCAATTATCAGGGAAAAAAATAATTTTAAAGAAAGATCGCTGCTCCGAAATTTCATTTTTTAACCCCCTGCCAGTAAACTCCTCAACTCCCGGTGAATATTTTTATTGCCGGCAACAACTTCGCTGGCCTCAAGACTTATATCTTCTCCAGAAAAATTGGTCACTGCTCCTCCTGCCTCTCTGACTATCAATACAGCCGCAGCAATATCCCAGGGCTCAAGTTTAATCTCCCAGAAGCCATCAAAAATACCCCTGGCAACCAGACAGAGATCATAGGCTGCTGAGCCGGTCCGCCGGATCCCTCCAACTCTGGGCAGCACTCTGGAAAAAAGTTCCAGCACCGGCCGGTCATTTTGCTGATGATCGTAGGGAAATCCGGTGGCAATAACTGCTGTTTCCAGCTGAGAACTGCTGCCAACCCTGATCGGCTTCCCGTTGTAAAAGCTTCCTTTGCCCCGGCGAGCGGAATAAAATTCTTCCAGCAGAGGAATATAAATCAGTCCTGCTTCCAGCTCACCCTCTATCAGACAGGCCAGCGAAATGGCAAAGATATGAAAGCCATGGACATAATTAACCGTACCATCCAGAGGATCTATCACCCAAACCCGCCTGCTGCCCTCTTCACCACTGGAAATCCGGCCTCCTTCTTCAGCCAGGATCTCATCATCGGGGTAACAATCTTTAATCATGCCGATAAGCATATCTTCAGATTTCTTATCAACCTCGGAGACCAGGTCAATCTTCTCTGATTTACTGGAAACTTTGTAATTCCGGTGGAACATGCTCCTCTGATATTCTCCAACCTTTTCAGCCCAGCGCTTCATTTTTTCCAGCATCTAATCACTCCTGCTCCCATTGTATTATCATTCGAAGTCTAAGTCAAAATCAGCAGGCCTTAAAATTCCAGCAGAATAATAATAATACCAACCAGCAGAAATAGCACTGAGGAAGCCTGCTTGATTCTTGCTGGAGATACTTTACCGTAAAGTGAGCAGCCCAGCCAAGCTGCCAGCCCGTGATTGAGGGCCTGGGCGGAAATAGCTCCCAGAAAAATTGTGATGAAGGCCAGCAAAAAAATTTCCATAAAATCCTCCTTGCCGGGCAGCAAAGTTCACCTCATTAACTACAAAATATTTCACTGCCGGTCACCTTTAGCAGTATAGCCCAAATAATTAAGGCAATCCTTTGGCAGCTAACTGCTATTTCTTTAATAAGAAGAATAGAATTCATTATAGCTATTACTAAACCATTATAGCACATCAATCTCGCCGGGAAAAATAATTTTATATTTTCTGCTGGAAAAGCAGCCAGACCTTTTTCCCTGTAAGAACCAGCAGCAAGATAACAACTCCGGCCATGATTATCGTTCCTCCCGGGGCTAGATTATAATAAAAGGAAAAAATCAGCCCCAGATTAACTGCCATCAGGCTGAAAAACAGACTCAGCCAGATTGTGCTTTTAAAGCTCCAGGCAATCTGGATTCCTGCCGCTACCGGAATGGTTATCAGTGAAGCTATCAGCAGAGTTCCCACCACCCGGATAGCCAGAGCCACTGTAATCGAAACTATCACCATAAAGACAATATTCAAGGCCCGTACAGGCCCCCCGGCCAGCCAGGCTTCATTTTCATTGAAAGCCAGATAAAAAAATCCGTAGTAATATTTTAAAATCACTGCAATAATAACCAGGGCCAGCGGCAGGATCATATAAATATCCCGGGTCCCCACCAGGGAAATGGAACCGAAAAGATAACTGTGAATCCCTGCACTCTGCCTGGAGGCGCTGATTAAAATCGTCGCCAGCCCCAGCCCGGCGGCCAGGATAATGGCCAGGGAGAGTTCGGCATAATCCCGATAATCCCGGCGTAATTTCTCAATAGCCAGCGCAGCAATAATCGAAACAATAATTGCAGTGTAGACCGGAAAAAATCCCAGAAAAAGCCCAAGGGCTACCCCGGCCAGCGCTACATGAGAAAGGGTATGACCTATTAAAGATAAGCGCCTTAAGCTTAAAAAGACCCCGACCAGTGGAGCGATAACCCCCACCATATTGCCAGCCAGTAGAGCCCTCTGCATAAAGGTATAATTTAAAAATTCCACTGCGGTCACCATCCTTAGTGATCATGCCTCGGTATAATTCTCAGATTGGTTCTTCTCAGTTCATGTATATAATCATCATAGCTAAATTCCTGACTGCAGTGAGGATAGGCCCGGCCATCTTCGAAGCAGACTATTTTATTAGCATGTTTGCTGATCACCTGGATATCATGAGAAACCATTATAACAGTCTTATTCAGCTCCTGATTGATATTAGCGATAATCCGGTAAAAGTCATCCTGAGCCCTGATATCGATGCCAGCCAGGGGTTCATCCAGCAGAATCAGTTCCGGATCATTAACCATCAACCGGGCAATAAAGATCCGCTGCTGCTGACCGCTGGAAAGGTTGCCAATCTTGCGGTTAATAAAGCCATCCATCTCAACCAGTTCCAGGCTCCGACAGATCTTCTTCTCCAGTTCCTGATTCAAAAATTTAATCATTCCCATTTTGCTGTAGAGATTGCTGCCCACTATTTCCCGAACAGTGGCCGGGAAACTCTGATTAAAATCCTTAACCTGCTGGGAAATGTAACCCACCCTGGACCAGTCCATAATATCCTCTACCGGCTGGCCCTTCAGCATTATCCTCCCCCGGGTTGGCTTGAGATAGCCCAGAATCAACTTCAGCAGGGTGCTCTTCCCGGAGCCATTGGGACCAATAAAGGCCGCAAAATCACCCTGCTTGAGCTCCAGGCTAACCTGATTTAAAGCCTGTTCTTTTCTGTAGGCAAAGGACACTCCTTCTACTTTTAAAAAGCTCATCCTTCATTCCCCCAGAGCCTGCTTGAGGTTTTTCAGGTTGTCATACATAAGCGAAAAATAATCCCGCCCCTGCTCTCTATCCTCTGCTGTTAAACCCTCTACCGGGTTTAAGGTCAGTATCTCCAGATCAGCCTCTTCGGCTATAACCTCTACTGTGCGGGGGCTGGCGAGAGTCTCCAGAAAAATATAGTTCACACCGCTTTCCCGGGCAGCCTCAATCAGTTCTGCTACCACCCGAGAAGAGGGCTCTTCCTCGGGAGAGAGGCCGGTAACAGCAATCTGTTTCAGGCCATAGTTATCTGCCAGATAACCAAAGGCAGCATGAGAAACAATTATGGTATCATGCTTTAAATCCTGTAAACCCTCACGGTAAGCCTCATCAAGCTCAGCCAGCAACTGCAAAACCTCATCCCGGAAGACTGTAAATTCCTCTTCTCCTTCAGGATCCAGCTCAATAAAAAGATCGGTAAATATTTCGGCAGTCATTTTCATGTTCTCAAAGTCCAGCCAGATATGATTATCATATTCCCCGTGGTGATGGCCATGACTATCTTCTTCATGATGATCATGATTGTGACCGCTATATTCTCTCAGCTCAACATGATCACTCAGCTTTATCACTCTTCCCCCCTGTTCCTCTACAATCCGGGCTCCTCTCTCACCCCAGGCTTCCAGTCCCAGCCCTACATAGACAAAAGCCTCTGCGCCTTCCAGTCCGGCGACATCCCGGGGAGTTGGTTCATAACCGTGAGGCTCTACTCCATCGGGAACAACCTGATGAATTTTCAGCCTTTCTCCCCCGATCCGTTCTGCCATTTCATAAATAGGATAAATACTGACATATACCTCGGGAGGATTATCTGCCAGCCCAGGCGAGGAGAAAGCAATGAGTAAAATTACAGTCAAAATCAACATTTCTTTAATTTTACTAAACATAGCCAATGCCTCCTTTATGCAAATGATTTGCATTTAGTATTATTATCATAATTTATTAGTTCCCGGCTGTCAAGCCAGCTTAATATATTTTGCCAGAAAAGATCAGAAATCTATTAACCTGAGCAATATAATGTGATTTATATCATGGAATTACTGCAGTTTTTACTGTAAAATAATTGATAACAGGATTTAGATAATCAGAGGAAAGGAGGAAGATTGCATTGATTCAGAAATGTCCAGGACAGGATGGACGCAGCTGGTCTCCTGAAGATGTCAGTGAAAAGGAGTGCCCGGCCTGTCAGTATAATATTGAATTTTTTAAGTTTGATCTGATGCGGTCCTGCCCCAACTGCGGGAAGGATGTTATCAACCCCAGATTTAATCTGGAATGTGCCGAATGGTGCGAACATGCTGCTATGTGTATTGGTCAGGGAAGCACCCTCTACAAAGAGGTGCAGGCAATCCGGGACAGGGTAGTTGAAAAAATCGAAGAAATCTATCGATATCAACCCGATATAATTGCTCATATCAAGGAAGTTGTTAAAATGGCGGATAGAATCGGCAGCCGGGAGCAGTACAGTCCCCTGACTGTAATTCTTTCAGCTCTGCTGCATGAACTGGGGAACAGCTCCTGTCAGCCCCAGAAATTAAAACACCAGGAAATTCTGGCAGAAAAAAATCCGGAAAGCATCAGTCACTGCTGGCAGATCGCTGCCGCTCTGCTTGAGGAGCTTGATCTGCCGGAACGCTATCAGAAGGAAATAATAAACAATATCAAAGCTCTGGGAGTACAAGAGTTACCAAATCCTTCTTTTCTGGTCCTCCAGGATGCTCATCAGCTGGTCGAGCAGCAGTCAGATCCTTCTGCAGCGGTTAAACTTAAAACAGAGGGCGGTAAATATCTGGCGGAAAAAATTCTCTAATCCTGAAAAATTTTATTTATGCTGGAGGCCAGCTTTTCAGCTGGAAGTCCCCGGGCTTCATTGCCATCCCTTCCTCTCAGGGTAGAGGCCATAAAAAGAGAATTTAAAACCGCCTCCTCAGTGGCTTCCACCACCGCCTGAAAAACCATATTCAAAAGCTGGCTCCCCCTGGATACTTCTGCCTTTTGTTTATCCTTTTGCTGCTCTGGGCTGACAGATAACCTGCCTTTATTCCCTCTTTGATAACGGCTCGTTGTAGAAAAGGCAACCACATACTCCCCACTCCTGTTATCAGTCAGCGAGCCGATCCGGGCCAGACCTGCCTGAGCCCTCCGGGCAGCTCTGGTGAGGTTAAAGGAGTTCAGCGGCAGATCTGTGGCCAGGATAACAATAACCGAGCCATCCTGTCCCTCCCGTACCCCGGCAGTCTTGAAATCAAGATCCAGGTTGTAAAGAGGAATTCCGGCAATCCGGAGTTCTTCCCGGCGGCCAAAATTGCTCAGCACCAGAGCGCCCAGGTGAAAGCTGTCATCTTTCAGAGTTAATCTACGAGAGGCAGAACCAATCCCGCCCTTGAAACCAAAGGCAATCATGCCGGTACCGGCACCAATTTCTCCCTCAGGAACTCTGTCACCGGAAGCGGTAATAAGCGCCCGGTGAACATGCTGGGACTTTACGTGCCTGCCCTGCATATCATTCAAATAACCATCATTACACTCCAGGACCACCGGATTGAAACTGCTGGAGGTAATACCAATTTCAGGGTTATCCCGCAGGATATAGTCAATCAAGGCATCCATAACCCGGCCTACATTGAGGGTGCCGGTCAAGAGCAGCGGTGATTCCAGGGCGCCCAACTCTTCAATTTGAGAGAGCCCCGCTGCCTTGCCGTAACCGTTAATAATCTCAACACCGGCTGAGACCGGATTTTTAAAAATATTATCCCGGTGAGGCCAGACTGCCGTAACCCCGGTTCGAACTGGACCTGTTCCAGGAACCAGCTCCCCCTCTCCTCTGATAATAGTTGAATGTCCAACTTCAACCCCGGGAACATCGGTTATGGAGTTCAAATTCCCGGCAGGAAGCATTCCCGGAATAATTCCCCATTCCCTGATTCTCCGCCTTCTACTGGTTTTTTTATTCATAATATAATCCTGTCCCTTCTCTAATTAATGCGTTATATTTACTACCGGGAAAATCTCCCGGCAGACAAAATTTCTGAATTGCTAAATCTTAGTATTATTTTAGCACAAAATTATCTTTATTTCATCAAACCCGGCCATTTAGTCTTTTCTCTAAATTCCCAAAGCTTATTCCCTGATCCTTTAGAGATATATTTCTTGCTCCTGCTTGCTATTAACCGGTTGATTGTTATATAATGTAATTTAGAGTTCATGATTTATATTTGAGCATCAAATAAATAATCATCAGCTAAATTTATCGATAAAAACTTTAGCCTGTTTCTTAAAGGGTGGTGCCTTTAATGAATTCTCTCATAGCTTATCCCGAAAACAACAATTTTTCCTCAGCTCTCAACCGCCTTTTACAGATTGCAGTTAAGGTTCTGCCAGTAATTCTACTGGCTGCTTTATTAATATTTCTGCTGGCCCCAGAAGCCGCAGTTCAGGAGAGAGATGAAGATATAAATCATCATCTCGAGAAAGAAATTGCTTCCAGTCTCCAGCAGGATTTGATCTATGATTTTTATGAACGGAGAGACTACCTGCCCCTCTGGGTTGCCGACAGCAGATTAACCGAAGCTGGCGAAGAAGTATATAATATTATCAGTCAGGCTAAAAAATATGGTTTAAATCCCAGGGATTATAATTATAATAAAATCAATGATCTCTGGCTGGGACTGCGCTATCAGAATCCCGATGAATTTCCTCCAGCTCAGGCTGCTGAGCTGGAAATTATGATAACCGAGGGCCTGGTTAATTTAACCGGCGATCTGGCCCGGGGCAGACTAAATCCCGATTCCTACACCAGAAGAGTGGCCTCCCTGGGAATTGCTCCTGAAGTTTCTCTGGTATTATCGGCTGCCCGTGCAGGAGAGGATCTGGAACAGGCCTTGAATAATATCCAGCCCCGGCATCCCCAGTATCAGAAACTGCTGGAAATCAACCGGGCTGTCCAGCGGGAGGAGAAAAATCTCACCCGGGAAGAGAAAAATATTCTGGCAGCCAACCTGGAAAAGTGGCGCTGGCCACAGGATAATTCTCCCGGTACCAGCGAAAGACATATCTACGTAAATCTTCCCTCCTATACTGCCCAGGTCTATGAGGGCAGTGAAGTTGTTCTTGATATGAAAACAATTATCGGCAGACGGGCCCACCCCACCCCGGAGATGAACAAAAACCTGACCCATCTCACCCTCAGCCCGCGCTGGTACATGCCAAGATCGATCGCTCTCAGAGAACATCTCCCGAAAATTAAAGAAGATCAGGATCATCTGGATCGGGGAGGTTATCGCGTCTATGAGCAGGATGATTCCGGGCGTTTTGTCGAAGTTGATCCCGACGAGATTAACTGGGAAGAAAAGGATTCCAGCAACTTCAATTATTACCTCTGGCAGGATGCCGGTCCTGATAATGCTCTGGGCCGGGTCGTCTTTCGTTTTCCCAATCAGCAGGGTATTTTCCTTCATGATACGCCTGACCGCCATCTTTTCAATCTGGATGCCAGGGCTGAAAGCTCAGGCTGCATCAGAGTTGATAAACCCATGGAGCTGGCCCGCTATCTGCTGCAGGACCAGGCCAGCTGGGACCTGGAAAAAATGAATGAGAAAATAAGAGAAAGACAGGAGACTACTATTTATATTAATAATCCCATTCCGATCCACCTCTCCTACTTTACCGCAGGAGTTAGGCAAAATGGAGAGCTGAAATTTTATGATGATATTTATAACAGAATGTCGGATTTAATAAACGCTCTGGAGCGGCTTGAAGATTAAGAGATAATATTGGATGGAAAGAAGAATAAAGTTATCTTTATACAAACAGGAAAGTGGGGGAAAATATGAAATGAACTATCCCAAAAAGAATATTGTGATTCTGGTGATCTGCTGCCTGATAACCGCTGGAGCTCTTGGGATGATTGAGGCAGGAGAAAATGCCGCCCAGGCCAGCACTCTCCTGAGGCTGGGGGATAGAGAAGAAGAGGTCAAAATTCTCCAGCAGCGGCTGCAGGATCTGGGCCTTTACGACGGTCCTTTAACCGGTTTTTATGGAGAAAAGACCCGGCATGCTGTCGAGAGGCTGCAGCAGGTCTCAAACCTTCGTTCTGATGGTATGGCAGGAGACAAAACACTGGCAGCCCTGGAAAAGCTGGAAGGCAATATCGATCACTATCCGGAATTAAAATTATATACACATAGTGCGGAAGTCTTTTACTTACAGCGTCTCCTTCAGGATCTCGGTTACCTGAATGCCGAGCCTTCTGGTCTTTTCAGAACCCAGACCCACCGGGCAGTGCAGAATTTTCAGGAGAATAAAGGATTAAAAGCCGATGGCGTTGTTGGACGTTCGACCTGGCAGGCTCTGGAGAAAAATTCCAGACTGGCAGATCCTGAGGCAGAAAAAATCGGCATACCTTCCAAGAGTTCCCTGAGGCCTGAGGATGAAAAACCGGAAGAAGAGGATAGAGATGACGCAGAAAGAATTTCACCTGATGCCGCTGAAATCGATGATGACACCGAAGAAAAGGTTTTCCAGGAAAGCGAAAGGGTAAAACAGGAAGATGGACCGGATCCATCTGCCATGCCTCTTCTGCGGAAAGGAGATTCCGGCGAAGAGGTCAAAGAGCTGCAGCGTCTGCTTCAGAGCCAGGGGTTTTACCCGGCCCGGATTGATGGAGAGTTTGGTTATCAGACTATGCTGGCAGTCAAGCAGTTTCAAAGCCTTTCCGGCCTTCAGGTCGATGCTGTGGTCGGCCCCAAGACCTGGCGGGAAATGCTGGCTGAAAGCAGCGGAGAGACCATCTATTATACCGTTCAATCGGGAGACAGCCTCTGGGCTTTAGCTCGGCAGTTAAATACCACCGTCGATAAAATTAGAACTGCCAATAATATCTCCGGAGATACTATCAGAGCAGGAGACAGGCTTCAGGTTCCCGGCGATGGGATAGCCACCGCTGAGATCAAGGATCTACACTGGAACCAGGTGGATCCCATGATTCCTGAAGGCAAAACATTTACCATCACCGATGTGGAAACCGGTTTGAGTTTCAGGGCCCGCCGCCTTTACGGCACTAACCATGCCGATGTGGAGCCGGCTTCCAGGAGGGATACCCAGGTTAAACAGCAGATCTATGGCGGCAGCTGGAGTTGGGACAGGCGAGCTGTGGTTATCCATATTAACAATATGCTGATAGCCGGCTCGATCAACGGCAAGCCCCATGGCGGGCAGGAAATTACCGACAACAACTATCCCGGTCATTTCTGCCTGCATTTTCGCGGCAGCCAACTGCATAACAGCGGCGGTCTGGATCCCGATCATCAAAACAGGGTAGAAGAAGCTGCCGAAGAGCTCTGGCCAATCATTGGCGATTGATTATTTCAGTTTCCTTTGCCGTCTAGAAATTACGGACCACATCTAAAGGTCCATCTCTCAAATAACAGCCAGATTGATACTGCTATTAGTACTGGATTATTCTTAAACAGGCTGCTATCACAACAAGTATGCTTCTTAAAATTTTTCTGGACAAGCCAAATAAAAATTTCAGTTAGATACTCTGCTAAAAATATCATACTGTTGATGGGATTTAACATAATATCATGATCGAAAAGACAAAAACCAGACCTTGCCCGTTTGCGAGGTCTGGTTTTTATTGTTCCTGGTTAATTTTAAAACTCTTCCTGCTGGAAAATTGACATAATCAGAGTTATGGTGTATCTTCTTACAAAATTATCTTGAATTTATTTAATTAGCTCATCTCTTCTCTGCCAGACGGAGAAACTTCTCAATATCCTCGCCGATAACCGACAGAGAATCATCCCAGAAATTCCGGGAATTAAGATCAATATCAACCAGAGCTGCCACTTCCGCTACCTTATTCCTGCCGGTAGCGGTTAGGAGATTTTTATATTCTGTCAGAAAATCCTCCCCCCTCTCCCGGGCTAAAGCATAAACCCCCAGTCCAAAAAGCAGTCCGAAGGCATAGGGAAAATTGTAATAATTTCTGCCAGCAGAATAGTAGTGCGGCTTGTTGAGCCACATATAAGGATGAAGTTTATCATGATCAAGCCCCTCGCCATAGGCTTTCTGCTGGGCTTCAATCATGAATTTCTTTAGCTCTTCCACACTCAATGCTGCCTTCTCTCTTTCAGCAAATAGCCTGTCTTCAAAGAGATATCGGCTGTAAATATCAACAATTACTTGGCCAGCCTGGCTGATTTTGTTTTCCAGGATAGCAAAGGCCTGAGCGCTATCGGCCTCTTCAATAGCAGCATTAGTTATCACAGTTTCACTGAAGATCGAAGCTGTCTCAGCCAGCGGCATAGGATAGCTGGTGTTCAAAATGCTCTCCTGCCGGAGACAGTAACCATGATAGGCGTGACCCAGCTCATGAGCCAGGGTGGTCATATCACTGAAACTACCGGTAAAATTGCTTAGAATCCGGCTTTCCTTGATAGGTTCTAAATTATAACAAAAAGCTCCACCCCGCTTGCCTTCCCGGGGTTCGGCATCAATCCAGCGCTCCTGAAAGGCCCGGTGGTAGAGATCTGCCATCTCCTGGCTGAATCTGCTGATATTTTCAATGATGAAATCCCTGGCCTGAGAATAACTGAACTCCATCTCAACCTCACCCAGCGGAGCAAAAAGATCATAAAAGGGCAGTCCCTCCTCGTGCCCTAGAACTCCAGCCTTGGCCCGAAAATATTCTCGAAACTTCGGGAGATAATCCTTCATGGCAGCCAGCATGGTATCCAGTGTTTCCCTTTCAAGCCGGGATTCCTGAAGAGTTTCTGCCAGAGGACTCTGATAACCTCTTCTCTTAATCAGGGTTAAAACCTCTCCCTTAATACCGTTGAGGGAAGCAGCAACAGACTCTTCAATTTCAGGATAGGCTGCCAGCTCAGCCTGGTAACCGGACTTTCTCACCTCCTGGTCCTGCTTATAGGCCAGATTGCGGACTTCAGGCAGAGGGAGTTTTTTAATTTCTCCCTCGATCTCTACATCAATCATCAAAGTTGAAGTTAGCCTCTGCTGCAGTTTGGTCCAGGCTGAGGATCCGGTGCGTTTAAGCTGGGCAGCCAGGGTCTCTTCCTCCCGGGATAAAAGATAACGGCTCTGCTCCACCAGTTCCTCCAGGAAAAAGCTGTGCTCCTGCAGAAGTTCAGAACTGTTGATAATCTCCCGTCGATCCTCCAGACCGCTCAACCATTTCTGAAACTCTACCCGGGGGGCTGTTAATCTGGCAGATTCCTTTTCCAGCTGTTCAATAATTTTAAGGGCCTCTTCATTTCTGGCCTCGACACTTAATCTCAACTGAGAATAACCCATAAGCTTGCTGTAAACCTCATAATAATCCTGAAGGATCTTAATAAATTCTTCGGCTGAATTCCCTGGTTCTCTCTTTTCTTCAGGCTGCCACTCCTCCAGTTCAGTCAGCATTTCTTTCATTTTTTCCCTATCCTGGAGAAAGCTGTCACTAGAGAAGTCGTGATAAAGAGCAGTTAGATCCCAGCGTTCTGTCATTTTTCCATCAGCACCTTTCTTTTTCGATAATAAAATTTTTTTGGACTATTCTCCTGTTCTTTTATCAAAAAATAGCTAAAATAATATTGTCTTTATATTTAGCAGAGGTTTAAGAGGAGATCCCTTCTTAATCTGCCAGTAAAGCAGGCCATCTACCAAAAAAACTAAAGAAGCAGAACCAGATAAACTTATACTCTATAAGTTCTTGTGCATAAAAAGTACTTCCCGGTTTCCTGCTAAATTCCTGCCCGTTCCACCACCCTTTCCAGACTGGCCTCCACCGGTTCAGGTTGTAAAATCTCCTGGAAAGCAGTGTTGGGATCCTTCAACCCATGACCGGTCAGCACACAGACCACCCTGCTGTCCTCCGGCAGCGACTTCTCCCGGGTCATTTTTTTCACCCCGGCCAGCGAAGCAGCCGAGGCCGGTTCAGCAAAAATTCCGGTCAGCGAAGCCAGCTCCCGATAAGCCTCCAGTATTTCAGAGTCACTTACTTCTTCTATTAAACCGGCTGACTGCCGGGCTGCCTCAACTGCTTTTTCCCAGCTGACAGGATTGCCGATTCTGATAGCCGAGGCCACCGTTTCTGGCTCAGCTATTACCCTGTCCCTGGTGATGGCAGCAGCTCCGGCCGCTTCAAAACCCCACATCTCAGGCAGGCTGTCAATTCTACCGGCAGTTTTATATTCCTGAAAACCCTGCCAGTAGGCAGTAATATTACCGGCATTTCCCACCGGAATCGCCAGAATTTCAGGGGGCCGGCCCAGCTGGTGGCAGATCTCAAAGGCAGCGCTCTTCTGGCCCTCAATCCGGTAGGGATTGAGGGAGTTAACCAGGGTCACAGGATAGCGGCTGCAAATTTCCCGAACCAGCTCCAGAGCCCGATCAAAGTTGCCTTCAATAGGAATAACCTCTGCCCCGTGAATTAGGGCCTGAGCCAGTTTGCCCAGGGCAATATTGCCGGCTGGCACTAACACTATGGACTTCAAACCAGCCCGTGCGCCGTAGGCAGCTGCTGCCGCCGAGGTATTGCCGGTGGAAGCGCAGATGATTGCCTGGCTGCCCTCCTCCCGGGCTTTGGTAACTGCCAGCGTCATCCCCCGATCCTTAAAGGAACCGGTAGGATTTGCCCCGTCAAATTTTAGATAGAGCTCAAGCTTAAGACCCAGCTCTCCTGCCAGCTCCGGCACATGAATCAGGGGGGTGTTACCTTCTTCTAAGGTTACTACTTCGCTCTCTTCGCTCACAGGCATAAACTCTTTAAAGGCCCTGATAACTCCCGGCCATTTTTCCACTAAAATCACTCCTTCTGGATTAAATAACTGCCTTTAGTGTCCGGGGTGGCTGTTAAAAACACAGCCTGAATGCCTTCCTGCCGCCAGGCCTCGGCCATTTTCTCCCCAACTCCAGCTGTATCCTCTCTGGCCAGGGCCAGAACAGCTGGCCCGGCACCGCTTAGGGCAATACCAAGAGCCCCGGCCTGATAACCGCTCCTGACAACGTTCTCCCAACCTTTTATGTTCTGACAGCGATAGGGTTGATGAAGCTTATCCTGCATCAAAACCTTTAGCTCTGCCCAGCGACCGGCACTGATTGCCAGGGGTAAAAGGGCTGTTCTCCCCAGATTGTGAATAACTTCCCCCAGCTCATATTTATCAGGCATAACCGAGCGCTGTTCCTCTGTCCGACTGGTTAGTTCCGGAACAATTACAGCCAGCTTAATATCAGGATGAGGCAGAATTTTTTCCCAGTAGACTTTGTTGCTTTCAGAATTATAAAGTGAAATTGTTAGCCCCCCATGAAAGGCAGGAACTACATTATCAGAATGTCCTTCAATCTGACAGGCCAGTTTAAGCAGCTGGGAAGTGTTCATCTCCAGCTCAAAATAATGATTGGCTGCCTGCAGGGTGCCGGCAATGGCGGCAGCGCTGCTGCCCAATCCCCTAGCCGGTCCGAGATAAAGCTCTTCGGTAATCTTAACACCAGCCAGTCTTTTTCCAGCACTTTTCCCCAAAAGCTCAAGGCTCCTGCTTATTAAGTTTTTCTCTGCTGCGATTTCAATCTCTCTTTTCTCCGGCCAGCTGGAATAAATTTCTGTTCGGAATTTTTCCGGCCCTTCATACTCTTCAATGCTGATATAATTATCCAGGCTCAATGCCAGTCCCAGGATATCAAAACCCGGACCTAAATTGGCTGAGGTGGCTGGAACTCTGATCTGACAGTTTCTGCTCATATCCTTTCCTCCTCGAAAAAATCTGCCTCCCGGCAGTTCCAGTTAAATACTGCAAAAAGTTATCCCCATTATATCACATTAATCTAATAAAAAAAGCTCCTCCTGTTAAACAGAGGAGCCATTTTATCTAGCCAGCAAAAAACTCTTCCTCAAAAAATTGCTGCCGGGCTGCCGAATAATTGCCTCAATCTCAAGGTTTTCATTTTCTCAAAGCAGTTAAATATATCAATCAGAGACACTCTTGTCAAAAGCTCTTGGGGCTAATTATGGAAATTTATTGCTTGTTCCGCTGCCTGCTGGATCTGCTTCAGAAATTTCCTGACCTCGGAGGGGTCTTCCAGATAATAATCCGCTGCCGTTTCAAGATCATCCTCGTTTTTGATATAGACAGTAAATCCTGGTCTCGTAAAACTCTGAAAAACATCCTCATCGGTGGTATCATCTCCAAGATAAATTGCCGGAAATTCTTGCTGGACGGCTGCAACCTCCTGGCCAGAATTCCTGCCGGCCTGTCTTCTTCTCAAAAAATCCACCGCCTTGCCCTTATGCCAGGTGACAGGCCTGACCTCCAGAACCTGCCGGCCCTGGAGAACCTCCCAGCCAGCCCCGGCCAGCATCTCCTCCAGTTCTTCCCTGGTTTTATCGGGTGAGAAAAAAGATTCTGGAGTCCAGTGTAAAGTCAGCAGTTCTCCCTTGTTTTCCAGCTTAACCCCGGAATATTCTTCCGCTATCTGCCTTATTCTCTTCTTAACCTCCAGAGGAAGGGTGGGGTCGGCTTTCCCGAGGAATTCCCGCTTATCCGAATCTGAGGCCAGATATATCAGGCCGTGAAGCCCGGCCACCGGAATTTCCCTGCTGGCTAAAAATTTTCGAACTTCCTCGGGTTTCCTGCCGGTTATCACTGTCACAATAATATTCTCGAGGTTATTCAGCTCCAGCAGGAGCCTGTCAGCTCCAGGCAGAGGATAGGCCCGGGAAGGATCAGCTCGAAAGGGGGCCAGGGTACCATCATAATCTGTAAAAAGATAAAGCGATAAGGGAAACCTGCGGTAATTTAACAGCTCACTTAAAGCTTCTGTTCTGAGTTTCTCCAGGAGATGAGGTGGTGTGTCAGCTTTACTCATAACAGTCTCTCCATTCCTGAAGAAAACTCTTCCGCCACCAGTTGATATCCCGGGATTTAACAGAACTGATCATTTTCTGATAGCGCCGCTCCTTCTCTTCCTCCGGCATTTCAATAACCCGGCGGATAGCTTCCCCGACCTCTTCATAATCATGGGGGTTAACCACCACCGCCCCGGGCAGTTGATGCTTCACCCCGGCAAATTCCGAAAGAATCAGCTGCCCCTTCTCCCGGGAGGCAAGATATTCCTTGGAAACAAGGTTTAGACCATCAATCAAGGGAGTTACCAGAGCCATATCTGCCGCCAGATAATAGGGGATTAATTCTTCCTGGGGCAGAGCCTTTTTGAAATAACGGATCGGCTCCCAGGCTCCGATATTATGGCGGCCGTTGATATCTCCTATAGCTCGATCAACCTGTCGCCTCATCTCTTTATATTCCGGAATGCTGGTCCGGCTGGGGCTGACCCTTTGAACCAGGCTGACTTCACCGCGATATTCAGGATATTTTTCAAAAAAACGGTCCATCGCCTGAAGCCTGGGGAAAATGCCCTTGGAGTAATCCAGGCGATCAATTCCAATAATTAAGTTGTCGACAGAAAAATGACCCTTAAGCTGCCGGGCTTCCTGCTGGATATCCTCCCTGCCTGCGGTAGAGGCAAAGTACTGATAATCAATGCCCAGGGGAACTGCCCTGACCCTTGTAAAATTTCCTCTGAATTCAATCAGACTTTCTTTTCTGTCTACCTTTATCCCATTTTTTTCAGCGGTATTTAAAAAGTTTTCCACATAATCCTGGGTATGAAAACCAATTAGATCGCTGGCCATA
>PWFW01000146.1 GCA_003554225.1 Halanaerobiaceae bacterium
AATTTATGGATCAGACCAACCCCCTCTCGGAGCTGACCCATAAAAGACGGATCAGTGCCCTGGGTCCTGGAGGATTGAGCCGGGAACGGGCCGGTTTTGATGTTCGTGATGTTCACCATTCACACTACGGCCGGGTCTGTCCCATCGAAACTCCCGAGGGCCCCAACATCGGACTGATCGGTTCGCTGGGAACCTATGCCCGGACCAATAAATTTGGTTTTCTGGAAACTCCCTATCGGGTGGTTAAGGATAGTCAGGTTCAGGATGAGGTCCGCTACCTCACCGCCGATGAAGAGGATCGGGCAACCATCGCCCAGGCCAATGCCAAAATAGATGAAGATGGTTATTTTGTTGAGGATTATGTGGTGGCCCGGGAGAGGCAGGGTGACATTCTGGAAGTTACTCCTGATGAGGTGGATTACATGGATGTCTCGCCCAAACAGCTGGTGGGGGTTTCTGCTTCGCTGATTCCCTTCCTGGAAAATGATGATGCCAACCGGGCTCTGATGGGTGCCAATATGCAGCGTCAGGCAGTCCCTTTGATGAAGACCGATGCTCCGATTGTTGCTACCGGAGTGGAGCATAAGGCAGCCAAGGATTGCGGGGCTGTGGTGCTGGCTAAAGCCAGCGGTAAGGTGAGCCGGGTGACCGGTGAAAAGATAATTATTCAGACCGATGAGGGAGAGATTCACACCTATAAATTGATGAAATTCAAACGTTCCAATCAGGGCAGCTGCATGAATCACAAGCCGATTGTGGAGCGAGGTCAGCGGGTGGAAAAGGGTCAGATCATTGCTGACGGCCCGGCTACCAAAGAAGGTGAGCTGGCCTTAGGACGCAACTCTTTAATTGCTTTTATGCCCTGGGAAGGATATAACTATGAGGATGCCATTCTGATCAGCGAGAAGCTGGTCAAGGAGGACGCCTTCACCTCAATTCATATTGAAGAGCACGAGGCTGAGGCCCGGGACACCAAACTGGGGCCCGAGGAGATTACCAGAGATATTCCCAATATCAGCGAGACCGCCCTCAAGGATCTCGATGAGCGTGGGATTATTAGAGTAGGGGCCGAGGTTGAAGAGGGTGATATTCTGGTCGGCAAGGTAACTCCTAAAGGTGAGACCGAACTCTCCGCCGAGGAGAGGCTGCTCCGGGCCATCTTTGGAGAAAAGGCCCGGGAAGTGCGGGATACCTCACTTAAAGTTCCTCACGGCGAGAAGGGGATTGTGGTTGATGTTAAGGTCTTCTCCCGGGAGCAGGACGATGAATTAAAGCCCGGAGTCAACAAACTGGTCCGGGTTTATATAGCCACCAAACGGAAGATAGATGTCGGCGATAAAATGGCAGGGAGACACGGCAACAAGGGTGTTATTTCCCGGATTTTGCCTGAAGAGGATATGCCCTTTCTCCCCAGCGGGGAGCCGGTGGAGATTGTTCTCAATCCACTGGGTGTACCCTCCCGGATGAACATCGGACAGGTGCTGGAAACCCATCTCGGTATGGCAGCCCGGGAACTGGGGCTTTATATTGAAAGCCCGGTTTTTGATGGGGCCACCGAGGATGAGGTCGAGGATATGCTGGAGAAGGCAGGTTTTGAGCGGGACGGCAAGACTGTGCTTTATGACGGCAGGACAGGTAAGCCCTTCGATAACCGGGTAACGGTGGGTTATATGTATGTTTTGAAGCTTCACCACCTGGTCGATGATAAAATTCATGCCCGTTCTACCGGGCCCTATTCCCTGGTTACCCAGCAGCCGCTGGGCGGGAAGGCTCAGTTTGGCGGTCAGCGTTTCGGGGAGATGGAGGTCTGGGCTCTGGAAGCTTACGGGGCGGCCTACACCCTCCAGGAGATGCTGACGGTGAAATCCGATGATGTGGTAGGCCGGGTCAAGACCTACGAATCAATAGTCAAGGGTGATAATATACCCGAGCCCGGTATTCCTGAGTCCTTCAAGGTTTTGATCAAGGAGATGCAGAGTCTGGGACTCGATGCCAGAATCTTTACCGAAAATGAGGAGGAGCTGCAGATTGCCGAAGATGACTCCTTAAGCGAAACCAGCAAACACCTGGGGCTTGATACCGGGTTAGATAACAGAGAAAGCCCGGCAGCCAGCAGTTAACAGAATTATGATATGCTGGCGGACAAAGCCAGCTAAACTGTTGATCCAGCAGAGTGATAAATTAAATTAATTTTATCTATCAGGAAGTCAGCTTTAATTTAATTATAATTTCTAGATAAGATAAACCTCCAGGCCCTTCAGGGTAACAATAGATGGAATATTTCTCTGCTATTTTTCAGGGCAACCAGCTATCAATCAGGTGTTTACAAGAGGTTTATCAGGTTATCAAGGAAAATATCTGTTTATAAGAAAGGGGAGAGACCCTTGTTGAATGTAAATAATTTCGATTCCATGAGAATCGGGATTGCTGCACCGGATAAGATCAGAGACTGGTCCCGAGGAGAAGTGACCAAACCGGAGACAATAAATTATCGAACCCTAAAACCGGAGAAGGATGGGCTTTTTTGTGAGAAGATTTTCGGGCCGACCAAGGATTTTGAATGCCACTGCGGCAAGTATAAAAGGGCGCGCTATAAAGGAGTTGTCTGCGACCGCTGCGGGGTTGAGGTAACCCGGGCCAAGGTCCGTCGGGAGAGGATGGGCCATATTGATCTGGCTGCCCCCTGCACCCATATCTGGTTTTTTAAGGGGATTCCCAGCCGTCTCGGCTTGATACTGGATATGTCACCCCGATCTCTGGAAAAGGTTATTTATTTTGTTTCCTATCTGGTAACCGACCCCGGCGACACTCCGCTCTCCTACAAGCAGCTTCTTCCCGAAAGTGAATACCGGGAAGCCCGCAATAAATATGGCGGCAGCTTTGAGGCCGGCATGGGGGCTGAGTCGGTGAAAAAACTGCTTAAGGATATCGATGTAGCAGAGGAAGTTCAGGAACTGAAAAGAGAGGTTAGAGAGAACAGCGGTCAGCGGAGAAAGCGGGCCACCCGCCGTCTGGAAGTTATGAACGGATTGTTAAACTCTGGAATGAATCCTGACTGGCTGGTGCTGGAGTGCATCCCGGTTATTCCGCCGGACCTCCGACCCATGGTTCAGCTTGATGGCGGCCGCTTTGCTACTTCTGATCTTAACGATCTTTACCGTCGAGTCATCAACCGGAATAACCGCCTCAAGAGGCTGCTGGAACTGGGGGCTCCTGAAATTATCATCCGCAATGAAAAACGGATGCTGCAGGAAGCCGTCGATGCTCTGATTGATAATGGCAGACGGGGACGTCCGGTTACCGGAGCCGGCAACCGGCCCTTAAAATCCTTAAGCGATATGCTGAAGGGTAAGCAGGGACGTTTTCGTCAGAACCTGCTGGGTAAAAGGGTCGATTATTCCGGACGTTCGGTTATTGTGGTAGGGCCGGAACTTAAGATGCATCAATGTGGCCTGCCCAAGAAGATGGCTCTTGAGCTCTTTAAGCCCTTCGTGATGAAGGAGCTGGTGAATGAGGGGATTGCCCATAACATCAAAAACGCCAAAAAAATGGTTGAGGATGTCGATGATGAGGTATGGGGTGTGCTGGAACAGGTGATTGAGGATCATCCGGTCCTTCTCAACAGAGCTCCCACCCTGCATCGTCTGGGCATCCAGGCCTTTGAGCCGGTACTGGTTGAGGGTAAGGCGATCAAGCTTCATCCCCTGGTCTGTCCGGCCTATAACGCTGACTTTGACGGGGATCAGATGGCAGTTCACGTACCGCTTTCGGCCGAGGCTCAGGCTGAATCCCGGCTCTTGATGCTCTCCACCACCAATCTTTTGACACCCTCTGACGGCAGTCCCATTACCATTCCCACCCAGGATATGGTTCTGGGAATCTATTACCTGACAAGAATGAAGGAGGGGCTTAAGGGAGAGGGCAAGCATTTTGCCACCCTAAATGAAGCCGTTAAAGCCTATGATCCCGATAAAATTGACCTAGGAGCCAAGATCATGGTCAGGCATCAGGGAGAATTGATAGAAACTACTGCCGGGCGAATTATTTTAAATCAATCCCTGCCCGAGGACTTTGAATTTGTCAATAAACTGATCGATAAGGGCGGTCTGGAGGAACTGATCACCGATCTCTTTGACAGCTATGACAGCGATATAACCTCCGGGGTTCTGGATGAAATTAAAGCTCTGGGCTTTGATTTTTCCACCCGCTCCGGTATTTCTATCGCAATCTCTGATGCTGCCCTGCCTCCGGCCAAGAAGGAGATAATTTCCGAAGCCGAGGATTATGTCTATCAGATAGAAAATCATTACCGGCGGGGTGCTATCACCGAAGATGAAAGATATCAGAAGGTAGTCGATATCTGGAATCAGGCCAAGGATGATGTTACCGAGGCTCTGCTGGATCATTTGACCGATGATAACAATATCTATGTAATGGCCACTTCAGGGGCCCGGGGTAACATTTCCCAGATCTCCCAGCTGGCAGGGATGCGGGGCCTGATGGCCGATCCCTCGGGAAGAATTATTGACCTGCCAATCCGGTCCAGCTTTAGAGAGGGCCTGGATGTGCTGGAATATTTTCTTTCCTCTCACGGCGCCCGTAAGGGTCTGGCAGATACCGCTTTAAGAACTGCGGACTCCGGTTATCTAACCCGGAGGCTGGTTGATGTTTCCCAGGATGTGATCGTCCGGGAGCATGACTGTGGCACAGAGGAGGGTATTGATGTTACCTCCCTGGGGGGAGAAGATGATACGGCCATTGAGACTCTTGAAGAGAGAAGCACCGGCAGGCTGGCTGCTCAGGATGTTGTTGACCCTGAATCCGGTGAGGTAATTGTTGAAAGAAATGAGCTGCTTACCAGGAAAAAATTTAAAAAGATCAAAGAGGCTAATATTAAAGAACTGATAATCCGCTCCATCCTTACCTGTGAGACCAAGCACGGGGTCTGCCGCAAGTGCTACGGTACCAATCTGGCAGATGGACGGATGGTTGAAGTTGGTGAGGCCATTGGAATAGTGGCTGCCCAATCTATTGGAGAACCAGGCCCCCAGCTGACGATGAGAACCTTTCATACCGGTGGAGTTGCCGGCGATGATATTACCCAGGGTCTGCCCCGGGTAGAGGAGCTCTTTGAAGGTCGTTCTCCTAAAGGTCAGGCGATTATGACTGAGAAGACCGGCCGGGTTAAGATTGTTGAGAAACGCAGTTCCCGCCGGGCGGTGATTGAGGATGAAGACGGCAAGAAAAAGACCTATCAGATTCCCTACGGCTCTAAGCTTCTGGTTAAGGATGGCGATGAGGTTGAAGCCGGCGATAAGCTGACTGAAGGTCCGATGGATCCCAATATTATTCTTAAAGTAAAGGGTGAGAGACGGGCTCAGAAATATCTTCTGGAAGAGGTGCAGAATGTTTATCGCTCCCAGGGCGTAGAGATAAATGACAAACACATTGAAGTAATTATCCGGCAGATGCTGAAGAAGGTAAAAATTACTTCAGCCGGGGATACCGATCTTCTGCCGGGCAGCCTGGTCAATAAATTCGAGTACCGGGAGGCCAATCAGGAGGTGCTGGATCAGGGACTGGATCCTGCTCAGGCCGAGCCTGTACTTCTGGGAATCACCAAGGCATCCCTGGCTACCGACAGCTTTCTCTCGGCAGCCTCCTTCCAGGAAACGACCAGAGTGCTGACCGAAGCCTCTCTGGAGGGCAAAGTTGATCCTCTGCTGGGTCTGAAGGAGAATGTGATTATCGGTCAGCTGATTCCCGCCGGAACCGGAATGAAATACTACCGCGATATCGATATAATCGATCTTAATGGAGAACCCCTGACCGGCCTGATAGAAGAGCCGGCAGAGGAGGTTCCTGAGGAGGAAAGAGAAAAAGTTGCTGAAACCGAAAAGCAGGCTTGACAATGTCGGTTAAAGGTGTTAAACTTTTTAAGTGTGCGCAAATAAAAATTAATATAGCCAGGGGGCTTAAGCCACCTGGCTGTATCTTCTGTATTCTTTGATAATCCGGGGAAGGAGGTGGATTTTTATGCCAACAATTAATCAACTAATCCGCAAAGGCAGGGATAAGGTCAAAAAGAAGCAGTCTGCTCCAGCTCTGGAAGGGTGTCCTCAGAAAAGAGGTGTTTGCACCAGAGTTTATACTGCCACTCCCAAAAAGCCTAACTCCGCTCTACGTAAAATCGCCCGGGTTCGCCTTACCAACGGTAAGGAGGTAACTGCCTATATACCCGGAATCGGACACAATCTCCAGGAACACTCGGTGGTACTGGTGAGAGGAGGACGGGTCAAGGATCTTCCCGGAGTTCGCTATCATATTGTGAGAGGTACTCTTGATACTGCTGGAGTAGAGGATCGAAAACAGGGCAGATCGAAATATGGTGTTAAAAAGCCACGAGATTAAATCATTATTAAATACCCGATAAAGGGGGGAAGATAATGCGGAAGAATAGAGCTGAAAAAAGGGAAGTTCAGCCTGATCCCATTTATGATGAAGTTATTATTAATAGAATTATTAATAAGGTGATGCTGGACGGCAAGAAGAGTCTGGCAGAAAAGATTGTCTATCAGGCTCTGGAGATAGCCGAAGAAGAAACCGGAGAACCAGCCATAGAAGTGGTTCGCCAGGCCCTGGATAATATTATGCCTGTGCTGGAGGTTAGAACCCGTCGGGTAGGGGGCTCAAACTATCAGGTTCCCGTGGAGGTAGATGAGAATAGAAAGGTCAGTCTGGGACTGCGCTGGTTTGTAGAGGCCTGCCGCAAGCGGGGAGAGCGCACCATGGTTGAACGGGTTGCCAATGAGCTGGTTGATGCCTATAACAACAGCGGAGGTGCTGTGGCCAAGAAAGAAGAGGTTCACAGAATGGCTGAAGCCAATAGAGCTTTCGCCCATTACAGATGGTAAATCAACATCTGAGCAAGATTTGTAAGTTATGTAAGGAGTTTTGTGAGGAGGGAGTACAATGTCCCGACAATTCCCATTAAAACGCACCAGGAATATCGGAATAATGGCCCATATAGATGCTGGAAAAACTACTACCACAGAGAGAATCCTCTATTATACCGGTAGAGTTCATAAGATGGGCGAAACCCACGAAGGGGCAGCAGTTATGGACTGGATGGAACAGGAACAGGAACGGGGTATTACCATTACCTCGGCTGCTACCACCTGTCAGTGGCAGGATAATCGTATTAATATTATAGATACGCCCGGACACGTTGACTTTACTGTAGAGGTTGAAAGATCCCTGCGGGTACTGGATGGGGCTATTGCCCTTTTCTGTTCGGTAGGGGGAGTTGAACCCCAATCAGAAACTGTCTGGAGGCAGGCAGATAAATATAAAGTTCCCCGGATTGCCTTTGTCAATAAGATGGACAGGATGGGCGCTGATTTTTACCGGGTGGTGAAAATGATGCGTGAGAGGCTGGGAGCCAATGCCATCCCGGTCCAGCTGCCGGTCGGTTCTGAGGATGAATTTGCAGGTGTTATTGATTTAGTCAAGATGAAAAGCATAGTTTATGAGGATGATCTCGGGATTAATTACCATGAGGAAGAGATCCCGGAGGATTATCAGGAACTGGCCGAGGAAAAGAGAGAGGAGCTGCTGGAAGCCCTCTCTGAAGAAGATGATGAGTTGATGATGAGATATCTTGAAGGCGAAAAGATATCAGCAGAGAAGATCACATCTGTTTTACGGAAGGCTGTTTTAAATGTTAATGTAATACCGGTTCTCTGCGGCTCAGCCTTTAAAAATAAAGGGGTCCAGCTGCTGCTGGATGCCGTAGTGGATTATCTGCCCTCTCCCCTGGATGTGCCTCCGGTTAAAGGAATTAACCCCAAAACCGAGGAAGAGGTTGTTGTCAGCGCTGATGATGATGAACCCTTTGCAGCCCTGGCCTTTAAGATTATGGCCGACCCCTATGTCGGCAAACTGGCCTTTTTCCGGGTTTATTCCGGCAGACTGGAGGCCGGATCTTACGTTTATAATACCTCTTCCGGCAAGAAGGAAAGAATTGGTCGGATTCTGCAGATGCATGCCAATCACCGGGAGGAGCGCGATGTTGTTTATGCCGGAGATCTGGCTGCCGCTGTGGGAATGAAAAATACCAGCACTGGAGATACCATCTGCTCTGAAGATCGCCCGGTGGTGCTGGAATCGATGGAGTTTCCTGAACCGGTAATCTCGGTGGCGATTGAGCCCAAGAGCCAGGCCGATCAGGACAAGCTGGGAGAAGCCCTGCAGCGCCTGGCTGAAGAGGATCCCACCTTTCAGGTCAAGACCGATGAAGAAACCGGTCAGACCATAATTAAGGGTATGGGAGAACTTCATCTGGAAGTTATTGTAGACCGTCTTTTAAGAGAGTTTAAGGTAGATGCCAATATCGGCAAGCCCCGGGTATCCTACCGGGAAACCATCACTCAGGCTGTCTCCGATGTTGAGGGTAAATTTATCCGCCAGAGCGGCGGCCGCGGACAGTACGGCCATGTTGTTCTGGATCTTAAGCCTCAGAAGCAGGGAGAGGGCTTTGAATTTGAGGATGAAATTAGAGGGGGAGCTGTTCCCAAAGAGTTTACCCCTGCCGTGGAAAAGGGAATTAAGGAAGCCATGGAAAATGGCATTAAGGCCGGTTATCCCATGGTAGATATCAAGGTTATCCTCAAGGACGGCAGTTTTCACGAGGTTGATTCTTCAGAAATGGCCTTTAAGATAGCCGGTTCCATAGGTTTTAAACAGGGCGTTGAAAGAGCCCGGCCGGTTTTGCTGGAACCTATTATGGAAGTAGAAGTAGTCACCCCGGAGGAATATATGGGAGATGTGATTGGAGATCTAAATGGCCGGCGGGGCAAAGTTGAGGGTATGGACTCCCGGGCTTCAGCCCAGGTGATTTCAGCCCTGGTACCGCTGGCAGAAATGTTTGGTTATGCCACCGACCTCAGATCCAAGACCCAGGGTCGGGCAACCTATACCATGCAGTTTTCCCATTATGCTGAAACACCCAGGAATATTGAAAAAGAAATTATTGGAGAATAAACGAAGCATAATAAAAAATTACTGGAGATTAACTCAAGAAATTAAAGGAGGATGAGAAAAAAATGGCAAAGGAAAAGTTTGAGAGAACAAAGCCCCATATTAACATTGGAACGATCGGTCACGTTGACCACGGCAAGACCACGCTGACAGCAGCGATCACCAAGGTTCTGGCTAACTACGGTGGAGCAGAGGTGAGAGCCTTTGACA
>PWFW01000211.1 GCA_003554225.1 Halanaerobiaceae bacterium
GGCGCCCGAAGAATTTGAGCTCAAAGCCCGGAACCCGAAAAACAATGTTCTGGTAGGCGGCAGAAATACTGTTCTTTCGCCGGGGTATGGTTCTCCCTTTGTGATGGAATATCCAGATAAGGTCAGGCGCAATTCAAAATTTGAAGATTACAAGAAGTTTACCAAACTGGCTCACTGGAGTGATAATATTGATGTGGTGGGAGGAGTACTGGTAGAGCCCACCGACCTGGAGGATCGTGTCCGGCACGGAAAAATGCTCCATACCGCTGTTACTCTCAGCGATAAGTGCTTGATGGGCAGCGCTATGGGAGCTGAGAAGGCCCGGGAATGTCTCGATATGGCTGCTATTGTTTTTGAGAGCGAAGAATTTGTCAGGGATAATGCTGTACTGATTTCGCTGATCAATACCAATAGCCCGCTGCAGATAGATGAGCGGATGAGTGATGCTCTGATGGTTTATTCTGAAAATCAGCAGGCTATGGTGATAGCGTCACTGAGCATGACCGGAACCACATCGCCTACCACTTTACCTGCTTCTCTGGTTCAGCAGAATGCAGAGATCTTAACAGGTATCTGCCTGACCCAGATTATTAATCCCGGGACTCCGGTAATCTATGGTTCAGCCTCCAGTGTGGTAGATCTGAAAACCGGAGATTTAGCCCTGGGCAGCCCTGAAACAGCAAAAATGTTTAACGGGACTGCTCAGATAGCCAGAAAATATGGGGTGCCCTCCCGGGGTGGTGGGGCTCTGACCGATTCAATTTTCCCCGATGCTCAGGCTGGTTATGAATCGATGCTTAATGTATTATCTGCCATCAACAGCGGTTTTAATTTTATGCTCCATGCCGCTGGACTGCTGGAAAACTACATGTCAATGTCCTATGAAAAATTCATCATTGATGAAGAGATTCTGGGGGTTGTGAAAAATGTGGCTTCCGGACTTGAAGCTGATGCTGAGACTCTGGCTGTGGAGGTGATTAATGAGGTTGGCAGTGGAGGCAACTTTATTTCCTCAGAGCATACCTTCCAGCATATGAAGGATATGAGGCAGCCAATTCTCAGCGTCAGAGAAAGATATTTCAGTGATCGAGAGCAGCTCAATGCGGCTGACCGGGCTCAGAAAAAGTGTCAGGAAGTCCTGGAAAACTTCAAATCTCCAGAGCTGCCTGCAGGAATTAAACAGGAGCTCGAGAATTATATTGATGGTTTGGGATAATTTTTGGGATAATTAAGTCCTGAGAGCAAGACAGAATAGACAGGAAGGCCCGGCAGAAGCCGGGCTAACATAACAAAAATTATTTAAGGGAGGAATTATGTATGAGAAGTGATATTGAAATTGCTCAGGATGCTAAGATGAAGCTGATTACAGAAATTGCTGAGGAAGCCGGACTGGAACTTGATGATATTGAACAGTATGGAAAGTACAAGGCCAAGGTTAATCTGGATGTACTGGACAGAATGGAACAGGACTCTGATCTGATTCTGGTCACAGCCATTACCCCCACCCCTGCCGGAGAGGGTAAAACCACCACAACTGTGGGACTGGGACAGGCTCTCTGTGGTATGGGCAAGAATGCTGCAATTGCTATTAGAGAACCTTCACTGGGACCGACCATGGGCATTAAGGGTGGAGCTGCCGGTGGAGGGTATGCTCAGGTAGTACCTATGGAAGATATTAATCTGCATTTTACCGGTGATATTCATGCCATCGGTGTGGCTCATAACCTGCTGTCAGCAGCTATAGATAATCATATCATGAAGGGCAATGAACTGGGTTTTGATACTACCCAGGTCAGCTGGCCCCGGGTAGTTGACATGAATGATAGAGCTCTGAGGAATATTGTTGTGGGTATGGGCGGCAAAGCTCATGGTGTGCCTCGAGAGGATAAATTCATGATTACCGTGGCTTCAGAGATAATGGCCATTCTCTGCCTGGCTAATAATCTCACGGAGCTGAAGGAAATGATTGGCCGGATAGTGGTTGGTTATACTAAAGATGATGAGCCAATCAGAGCTGAAGATATCAATGTTCAAGGAGCGATGACAGCCCTTCTGAAAGAGGCTATCAAGCCCAATCTGGTTCAAACTCTTGAGAATACCCCGGCTTTCATTCACGGAGGCCCCTTTGCCAACATCGCCCATGGTTGTAACAGTGTAATGGCAACTAAAATGGCCATGGCTATCAGTGATATTACTGTAACGGAAGCCGGTTTTGGTGCCGATCTTGGTGCCGAGAAATTCTTCAACATTAAATCCCGCTTTGCTGATCTGGATCCCAAGGCTGTCGTTCTGGTAGCAACTGTCAGGGCTCTCAAGATGCACGGCGGCAAAGAACTGGAAGAACTTAAGGAAGAGGATTTAGATGCAGTGAGCGCAGGTATAGAGAATCTCGAGAAGCATATAGAAAATATGAAGAAATTCGGTCTGCCTCTGGTAGTAGCCATCAACCGTTTCCCCGATGACACCGAAGCCGAACTGGAGCTTGTCAGGGAACGCTGTGAAAAGATGGGAATTAACGTTGCCCTTTCTGAAGTATTCGCCAGGGGTGGCGAAGGAGGCGAAGAGCTGGCTGAAGAGGTCCTTAATATTCTTGAAAAAGGCGAAGCAGATTTTGATTTCCTCTATGATCTGGAGGACAGCATTGAAGAGAAGATTGAAACCATTGCCACTGAAATTTACGGAGCCGATGGAGTGGAGTACAGCGATGAAGCCAAAAAGCAGATTGCCAAATACAAAAAATACGGTTATGATGAAATGCCAATCTGCATGGCCAAAACTCAGAACTCTATCTCCGACAATCCGGCCCTGAAAGGCCGTCCTACCGGTTTCAAACTGACAGTCAGGGAGATTAATGTCTCAGCCGGTGCAGGTTTTCTGGTAGCTCTGACTGGACCGGTACTGACCATGCCCGGCCTGCCCAAGGTGCCCTCTGCAGAAGAGATTGATATTGATGCTGACGGCAAAATTAGCGGCCTCTTTTAATCATGGTTTACAGGTTTTAGCGGATTTAGCAGCTGGCGGTTTTTTCTTCAGAGCTGTATGAGATCAAACAAACTGAATTATTGCCGGCAGGCTTTAAGGAGCCTTCAGCAATGATCAGGATAAAAACCGGGCAGCTTTCAGGCTGCCCGGTTAAACATTTAGCTTAAATCAAAGGATTGTCTTAAAGGTTTTCTGATTTTTTACTATGGTAACCAATAATCACTACCACTGGCAGTTATTCTAGCAGATATAACTATCAACCGATGCGGGAAGGTGTTAAAATTGAGCTACCAGATTACCATATATCAGTCCGGCAGAAAAGAGGTTTTTCAGGTTGAGGCAGGAACAGATTTACTGGAGATTGTAAATAAAAGTGATTTTTATCTGCCAAGTTACTGCGGAGGTCAGGGTATCTGTGGCAAATGCCGGGTCCTAATGCGCCCCGAGCCTGAAGCAAAGGATCCAGAGAGAGAAATGCTCAGCAGTCAGGAACTTCAGGCCGGAGTAAGACTGGCCTGCCTTCATCAGGTAGAATCTGATCTAGAGGTTGAAATTGAAGAGGGCGGAGAGATTAACATCCTAACCGGAGAAGAGGAGGTAAGCTGCAGCTTGAATCCGGGCTGGCAGCAGAGCTATCTTAAAATAGAGGAGCCGGAACTCTATGATCAGCGCAGCTATCTGACCAGGGTTTTTGAAAAAGCCGGATGCAGCAGTATTGAGTCTAGAGCTCTGGAAAGACTGGAGGATATAGTTGAGGATAAGTCTGGATCGAAGAGTAGAGTTTCGGATAATAACGGTAGTTCAAAGACTTCTCAGGCTCTGGCCGCAGTTATTAAGGGTGACAGGGTGGTAGACCTCAGACCGGCTGATCGCCCGGGTCGGCTGCTGGGAGCTGCTGTTGATATTGGAACCACTACTCTGGTGTTTTATCTGCTGGATCTCGAAACGGGACGACAGCTGGCAGTTGACTCGGCCTATAACCCTCAGAAAAAATTTGGTGCCGATGTTATCACCAGAGTCCAGCATACCCAGGGCAATCCTGAGGGGGTAAATGAGCTGCGGGACACTCTGGTAAAGGCTTTGAATAAAGGCCTGGCTGAAACTGCTGCTAAAGTTGGGTCTGGAGCTGATGATATCTATCGCCTGACTCTGGCCGGCAATACCATCATGCTGCATACCCTGCTGGGAAAGGATTGCGAGAAAATTGCCCGGAGCCCCTTTGTTCCTCTATTTAGTGAGCAGCTTAGCTTCAGGCCTGAGGCTCTCAAATTGAAAATGAATCCCGGGGGTGAAGTGGAGCTATTGCCTTCAATCTCTGGCTACGTTGGTGCCGATATCACTGCTGATATGCTGGCCACCGGAGTGGGAGACAGTCCGGAATATCAGCTGCTGATTGATATAGGAACCAATGGCGAGATAGCGCTGGGACGGAATGATAAGATCTATGCCTGTTCTGTAGCAGCCGGGCCTTCCTTTGAAGGTGGTAATATCAGCTCCGGTATGGCAGCTCTTCCCGGAGCGGTTGACAGCTTTAAGATTTTTAAGGATAGACTGGAATATACCACCATAAAAGGGGAGAAACCCCGGGGAATCTGCGGCTCTGGTCTGCTGGATCTGATCGGAGGTCTGCTGGAAATCGATATTATCACAGAAACAGGTGCTCTGCAGCAGTCTGATAATATGCCGGAGTTCTGGCGGAATAGATATCAGGAACTGGAAGAGGTAAAGGCCTTAAAGCTCTTTTCTCAAGGGGAAAGTCGGGGTGGCAGGGAGATATATCTCACCCAGAAGGATATCAGGCAGCTTCAGCTGGCCAAGGGTGCCATCCGGGCCGGGATAGAAATTTTGCAGCAGGAAGCTGAAATATCCAAGGATGAAATAAAGGATGTTTATCTGGTAGGGGGATTTGCCAACTATCTTGCTCCGGAAATGGCCTGCCGGATTGGTATGGTGCCTGAGGTATTGAGCGATCGAATTCAGCAGGCCGGCAATGGCGCCGGAGCCGGGGCCCGGATGATGCTCTTGAACCGAAATTTCGCCGAAAAAGCCCGGGAATTAAAGGAGAGAACCAGATATCTGGAGCTATCCAGCAGCATGAAATTCCAGGAAGAGTTTACCGCTCGGATGTCCTTTTAGATTTCACGGTATTTCTCTGCTGGCAAGCCCTTCTTTTTCTATTTAAAAATGGAGCAGCCTGTTATCAAATTCAGTCTCTTGATGCATTAATCTTCCAGGTAATTCCCTGCCGTCAGTTATCGTCTTCACAAACTTCACCGGAGTTATGGCGGGGATTTTTTGAGATAATACGGATAGCTCTGGTTACCACCGATACTATATCAACATTTACCTGGTGCTCAAATTCTATTAATTTGGCATGCAGACTTCCCCGGGGACTGGCAATGTATTTGGCCGGGATTCGGTTTAGAGTATAGGAAGCTATATCCAGCAGGCAGTTTTCACAGGTGCAGAAATCATTAAAATCCTCTTTATTTTTCAAGATTTCTTCCATTTTTTCCAGCACAAAATCTTCAGTATAATTGTGCAGATCTTCTCTCAGCCTGTCTTTGTTGAGATTAAAATCCATTTGATTTTTTTCAGCCATTTAAGATACCTCCCTATTCATTAATTCTCTTTCCGCAACTAAATTCCTGCAGAAATTAGACTTTTGCAGGGCAATTGTATTTATGGTAAAATAGGCTCGAAATATGGATGAAAGGAAGTGAGATAATGGCAGCAGCCAAGGGAGAAGATTACCAGGAGTTTTTGGCCAAACTGGAAGACCGACTGAGCTCTGAGAGTGATTGGCTCAGCAATATGGCCAATCTAGCGGCTTTGATTTATCAGGAACTGCCCGAGATTAACTGGGCCGGTTTCTATCTCAGAAGGAAGGGTGAGGACCTGCAGCTGGGTCCCTTTCAGGGAAAACCGGCTGTAAGCAAAATAGCTCCAGGCAGGGGTGTCTGCGGTACCGCAGTGGCCGAAGCAGAAGCCCAGCTGGTAGATAATGTTCATGAATTTCCCGGGCATATCGCCTGTGATTGTGAATCTGAATCCGAGCTGGTTATACCTATCTGGCTGGATAGGGAAATAATCGGCGTTCTTGATATAGACAGCCCGGTTAGAGCCCGGTTTACCTCCCGGGATCAGGATATGCTGGAGAAAGCAGTGGAGAAACTTCTGGCAGCATCAGATTTTACTGATTTTAAGGTTTAACAGGAATAAATAAGGAATAAATACAGTTTAACGGGGATAAATTTTGTAACTAAAATACTAATTTAAGGGTGATAAAAGATGCGAACAAATCAGGATCGGATTGTTATGCAGTCTGTTCAGGGCAATATTTCTCATCCCAGATCCGGCCGCCTTCCCTACCGGCTGGATCGCGAGGGCCGGGGCCATAATCTTCCCGGAACCGGAGGAATTACCTATAACGTCAGGGTAGGAGATCCGGCAATGGGCTGGGCCGGTGACCATATTGAACCTGCGGTCAGCCTTAAGATTACCAATGATAACAAGCAATATGAAAACTACGGGCTGGGACTGCTGGCCTGTATCGGAAATCAGGCCAGAGTAGTCAGCGGTGATGCTGAAGGAGCAGAGGGAGTGGTTACCGGGCTTCATGGCGGGATAAATCATGTCCTGGTAGATTTTGCCCCTGAAGACATGGAGAAGATGAAGGTAGGAGACAGTATTCTGGTTAAGGCTCGAGGTCAGGGCCTTAAATTGGAAGATTATCCTGAAGTCCGGGTTTTCAATATTGAACCTGAACTTCTGTTGCAGCTGGGAATAGAGGAGTCCAGCCAGCAAAAGGAGCTCAGAGTTCCGGTAGCAGCTGTGGTCCCCGGGCATCTAATGGGATCCGGTATCGGCGCTTCCTCAGCAGCTCTGGGGGACTATGATATAACTACCGGTGATAAGGCCGAGCTTGAAAAACATAATCTGACTGATCTCAGACTGGGAGATCTGGTTTATCTGGAAGACTGCGATAATACCTATGGGAGGGAGTATATTTCCGGGGCTGGAAGTATCGGGGTGGTAGCTCATTCTGACTGCATTATCATGGGGCATGGTCCTGGAGTCACAACTATTATGACTTCAAAAAAAGATATAATCCAGCCAGAAATCACCCGGGAAGCCAACCTGGCCAATTATCTTGAGATTAACTAAACAAATTTGGGCCGCTAACAGAATGGAATTGCCTGGATTTCAAAATCGAGAAAATAAATTCAGCCAGCAGTCAGTTTTTACCTGAGGGGGATGATAACAGTGAATAGTTCAGAGATTAAACCTGAAGCAGAAGAACAGATGGAGCAGGAAGCTTCGGAAGGATTGCTAAAAGAGAAATTTCATTATCCGGAGAGGGTTATATCAGCTGAAGAAATTCCAGGGGGACTGAGAATAAATTTTACAAATCATCGACTGGAGCTGCTCTGGTATCGGTCCGGAGTTGTCAGGGTAATCTTTGCTGACAGCAGTAACTTTACCAGAAAGACAACTCCAGCTGTCTGCAGGGAGTTTGTTCCTGATAAGCTGGGAGAGGGGATAAGTTATCAGGAGGAAGCCAGCTCGGTGCTGGTTCAGGGGCCGGAGTCTGGTGTCAGGGTTAAACTTAAACCCTTTTCTTTGAATTTTCTGAATGGCGAGGGGGAGACCATCCAGGAGGATATCCCGGGGAGATCGGCAGGCTGGTGGCGCAATCAGATCTGCTGCCAGAAAGAATTAAGGCCGGAGGAGAGAATCTATGGCCTGGGAGAGAAGACTGGCTTTCTCGACAAAAGAGGGCGAAGTTATACTATGTGGAATACCGATGCCTATGAACCTCATGTGCCCTCAACCGACCCCCTTTATATTTCTATTCCCCTCTATCTGGGCTTCATTCCCGGCAACAGTTATGGGGTTTATTTTGACAACAGCTTCCGTTCTCATTTTGATATCGGCCACAGCTCTTCCCGAAGGCTTTTTTATCGGGCTGAAGGAGGCAGTCTGGATTATTTCTGGCTGGCCGGTCCGGAACTTGAGAAAGTAATAAAGTCCTATACCTGGCTTACCGGCCGAACCCCCCTCCCGCCGCTCTGGTCACTGGGTTATCATCAATCTCGTTACAGTTATTACCCTCAGGAGAAGGTTCTGGAGCTGGCTGATAACTTTAGAGAACAGGGTATTCCCTGTGATGCCTTTCATCTCGATATTCATTATATGGATGGTTACCGGGTTTTTACCTGGGATCAGGATCGTTTTCCCCGTCCTGAGATATTAGCTGAAAAACTTCAGGAACAGGGAATAAACCCGGTAACGATTATAGATCCCGGTGTGAAAATTGATCCAGAATATCAGGTATATCGCACCGGTCAGGAAAAGGACTATTTCTGCCGTTACCTCGATGGCAGACTCTGTCGGGAGGAGGTCTGGCCGGGAGAAACAGCCTTCCCTGATTTTACCAGAGAGGAGGTGCGCCGCTGGTGGAAGAGCCTGCATCGGGATTTTTTGAAGACAGGAATTCGGGGTTTCTGGAACGATATGAATGAACCGGCGGCTTTTAATGAAAAGCTGACCCTTGCTGAAGAGGTGGAGCATTTGAATGATGGCGATCCCGGTTCTCATCTGAGATTTCATAACCTCTATGCACTGGAGGAAGCCCGGGCTACCAGTTCAGCCATCAAAGAATATCAGCAGGAACGTCCCTTTGTTTTGACCCGGGCCGGTTTTGCCGGCATTCAAAGATATGCTGCTGCCTGGACCGGTGATAATCGCAGTTTCTGGAGAGACCTGGAACTGGTGATGCCAATGCTGGCCAATCTGGGCCTGAGCGGTCTCGGTTTTTCTGGAGCCGATGTAGGCGGATTTACCGGTGATGCCAGCGGAGAGCTTTTGACCCGCTGGACTCAGCTGGGGGCCTTTATGCCCTTTTTCCGAAATCATACCTCTCTCAATACCAGGGATCAGGAACCCTGGGCCTTTGGAGAACCATACACTTCCATCATCAAACGCTATATTAAGCTGCGCTATCAGCTGCTTCCTGAAATTTATAACCTCTTTTATCAGCAGTCTGAAGAGTGTCTCCCTGTCTGGCGGCCGGTGGTGCTTAATTATCCCGCGGATCCTGAAACCCACAATCTTTCCGATGAGGTTATGATCGGTAACTCGCTCCTGCTGGCACCGGTGGTAAAACCGGACAGCAGGGAGAGGAGGGTTTATCTGCCGGGTACGGGCTGGTATGATTTCTGGAGCGGCAATTATTATCAGGGAAGTGAAAGTTATTTAA
>PWFW01000161.1 GCA_003554225.1 Halanaerobiaceae bacterium
AGCTTTTTATTACACGGGCAATGTCAAAAGATCTATGAAAGAACAAGTTAAAAGGCAGGGGTGGTTATGATGATTGAAGGAACCTTGTTTTCAATTCTGGCCGGTGTGATGATTTCGCTGCAGTCAATTTTTAATGCCCGTCTGGGCGAGGCAGCCAATCTCTGGCCGGCCAATGCCTTTGTACACGGCAGCGGTTTTATCTTTACCCTGCTGGTGCTGTTTTTTATCCGCCAGCAGCCGGTCCTGGCTGCCTTCAAGGAGATTAATTTTATTTACCTGCTGGGAGGAGTGCTGGGAGCTGGAATAATTTATACAGTCATGCAGGGAGTTTCCACTCTGGGCATCAGTTATGCCCTGACGATAATCATTGTTACCCAGATTATTGCTTCTCTTCTTATTAATTATTTTGGTTTGTTCGGAGAAGCTGTTATTGATATATCAGTAATAAAAATACTGGGGCTGTTTTTGATGATTATCGGTCTGATAATTTTCCAGCTTTACTGATTTTTTTCTCTGAAAATCTTTATAATAGGGCGCAATAATTTATTACAGCATTTGATTAAGAAATCGACTCCCGGACAGCAGGAGTCGATTTCTTTTTTATTATTCCAATATCTCTCTTCAGGGTTTTTATCCAATCCATGTATTTAAATAATGCCCTTAAGGCCAGGAAAAAACTCTCAAACTATCGGGCAGCTGGTAGAAGTCCAGCCCTGCAGACCCCCTAAAACAACACTTATATTATCATAACCCTGATTCTTCAGCAGAGTTGCTGCTGTCATGGATCTTAACCCACTGCCGCAGAAGATATAAATTTCTTTATCCTCAGGAAGTTCGGAATAACCATCGGGAAGCTGTGTCAGGTGAATATTTACAGCATCCTGGATCTCTCCCTCTTCTTCCAGCTCCTCCAGAGAGCGAACATCGAGAATAAAATAATCACAGGAGCCATCGATTATCTGGCAGAGTTTATCCACAGTAATGGTGCTGATTGAGGCACTTTTTTTGCCGGCCATATGCCATTTGATCATACCATCTGCAAGATAACCTTTAATATTATCAAATCCCGTCCGCAGGAGATGAGTGATTTCTTCTGCGGGGTATTCTCCTTCAGTAACCAGCAAAATAGGCTTATCCAGGGGAACAAACCAGCCAGCAAAGCTGGGTAGATTATCCTTCCAGATTGAGAGCGACCCGGGAATGTGGGCACTGGCAAAGCTTACCTCCATCCTGGTATCCAGTATTACAGCCTGATTTTCCTCTCTCAGGTGGTCAAACTTCTCTGCTGTCAGAGGTGCAGGTTTCTCATAATCTGACAGTAAAGGAGGTCCTTCCAGATTACATTTTTCCATCTTCTTAAAGTAGGGAGGATATTCCAGCATTTTACCGACCTTTTCAATAAACTCCTCTTTACTATTAACCTGAAGCTTGGGATTTAGCTTCTTTTCAATGCCAATTGTGGTCCACTCCCGGTCGGAAATGGCACTGGCACAGACCGAGCCTGCTCCGTGAGCCGGACAGAGAATCACTTCATCACCCAGAGGGAAAATTTTCTTGAAGATAGAATCATAAAGGGCCCCGGCTGTTTCTGCAAGTTTCTCCTCTCCCAGAAAATCAACCCGACCTACATCTCCAGCAAAAATAACATCACCGGTAAAAACCATCCAGGGCTCACCTTCATAGCCATAGAGGACATAACTGCGGGAACCAGGTGTATGGCCGGGAGTGTGGAGAGCTTCAACTGTCAGCCGGCCGACCTGAAACTTCTGGCCTTCTTCCACCGGTTCTCCATACTGATAATCCAGATGAGTATCAGCATGCCAGATATCTGCCCCGGTTTTCTGTTTGATCTCCAGAGAGCCGATTAAGTAATCCTCATTGCGATGAGTTTCCAGAACATGCTTTATGGCATAACCTGCTTCCACAGCCTTCTTCAGATAAACTTTAATGTCACGACGGGGATCAATAATAACTGCCTCGCCACTGTCTCCTAAAAGATAGGAATTATGAGCCAGACCCGGTGATTTGATCTTTTCAAATAACATTTAATACCACTCCTTTGTGATTTTTGAGATTCTTTAGATTTATAGATACAGAAGATAAACCAGAATTACCGTTACCATAATATAAAGCAGTGACAAAAGCCCTCCTGCTTTTAAATAGTCTTTACTGCTGTAACCTCCGGGATTCATTAAAAAGGCGTTGACCTGATGGGTGGGAAGAATAAAGGAATTGGAAGCACAAACCCCCACCAGCATAGCCAGAGCCCGGGGGTTGATGCCGATCTGCTGGCCCAGAATCATAACCAGGGGAACCAGAACAGCCGTAGAGGCCACATTTGACATAAAGAGGGTGAAAACTGAGGCCAGCAGTGCCAGAACCAGCAGAATCAAAAATACCGGTCTGCCCTCCAGCAGAGCCAGCATCCTGAAAGATAAAAACTCAGCTGTGCCGGTTTTCTCCATGGCCAGTCCCAGGGGAATTAGTCCTGTCAGCAAAAAAACTGTCTGCCAGTCAATAGCTCGATAGAGTTCTTTAACCGGGATAAGACCCAGGAGAATCATCAGCAGTGCTCCGCTGAATAGAGAAAGTGATAGCTCAAAGCCCAGTAAAATCAGGATTATTGAGAGGAGAAAAACCGATCCAGCCAAGAGGGGATTGCCAGTACCAGTTTTTGGACTGCGCAGTGGAGTCAATAAAATAAAATCTTCAGAACTGACAGCAGCCCTGATATTTTCTACCAGACCGAAGAAAACAATAATATCTCCCGCCTTAAGGGTAAGATCAGAAAAATCTCCGGAAATCTCCTCATCTCCTCTAATCAACATAAGGGGGTTTATATTAAAATTCTTTCTTACTGCTATCTGTCTGATTGTTTTGCCCAGATGATCAGAGCGGGGAGGTAGCAAGAGCTCGGCAAAGGAGCTGTCCTGGAGATCCTCCTGTGAGACTAACTGGCCTGATACCTTGCGCTCACCCTCCCGGGAATACTGCAGATTATAATCCTGAGAAAATTTCTTGATGCCGGATTCTCTCCCTAGAATTATTAATTCCTGCCGGGAGGAAAAGCGGGTAAAGCGCCAGGGAGCATAGGAAATATCATCCTTCTCCTTGAGGGCCAGCAGATAAAGACCGTATTCTCCCCAGAGCCCGGATGATTCCTGGGTTAAACCCTGAAGAGAGCTGTCAGCGGGAATTTTACAGCGGAATATCGCGGTCGCCAGATCCCAGCATTCCACCAGTTTCTTCTGCTCAACCAGCTCCTCACTGGTCTCTGGTCCGCTGTCAGGTAACAGCCTGCTTCCCAGCAGAAAAAAGTATACCATCCCTGTCAGCAGTAAAGCCAGTCCGATTGGCGTTACACTGAAGAGATTAAAGGGATCCTGCCCGCCCTGCATTAGAAGGTCGTTTAAAATAATCAGGTTACCTGAGCCAACCATGGTCAGACTGCCGCCCAATAGGGCAGCAAACCCCACCGGCATCAGGATCCGGGAAAGTGAAGATTCGGTTTTGCGAGAAATCTTCCTCACCACCGGCAGAAAGAGGGCAATCACTCCAATATTCTGGACAAAGGCTGAGAAAATTCCCGCCGAAGCTGAAACCACTGCGGTCAATCTTTTCTCTTCCCTGCCGGCCACCTGGATAAGCGGTCCGGTAATTAACTGGATGGCACCGGACTGCTCCAGACCATATCCCATTACCATAACGGCAATTACTGCAATTACTGCATTGCTGGCCAGTCCGGAAAAGGCTTCAAGAGGCTCGATCAAGCCCAGCCAGGGCAGGATAATCAGAACCAGCAGGGCTGTAATATCCACCCGAAAAATTTCAGTTACAAAAAGTATTATGGTGATCAGAAGAACCAGCAGGGTCAGACCTATTTCCAGAGTCATTAAATACCACCCTTTGAAACTAACCTTAAATTTTTCTGAGCTTTACAGAGTTGAGGCAGTTGTTTTATAAACTTTCTCTAAAAAACATTTTTTTCCTGCCTATATCACTAAATAAAATCAGCAGTGAGAGAATTTGCTGCTTTTAGATATGTATTTAATTAATTAACCCTTCCAGCAGGAGAAAAGAAAAAGAAAGCTTGAGATCTCCCCAAGTTCCCTTAAAAAACAATTTAATAAGAGTTTCCAGGCTGTTAAGCTGTCAGGCTATCAGGGCATTTCAACTTCATAACCGGCATCTTCCCAGCTTAAGTAACCGCCAGCCAGATTTACAGGTTTATAACCCATATCCTGCAGCAATTTAGCGGCAATGGTGGAGCGAGCCCCTGACTGACAGGCAACAATAAATTCTTGCTCGGGATCTTCAACAAAATTTCCGATCCGGAAAAACATGATACCAAAATCAATATGGTCTGAACCGGGAATGAAACCTTCATTGCGCTCCTCGGTAGAGCGCACATCTAAAATCAGGTATTCTTCACCCCTGTCAAGGTTCATTTGAAGTTCCATAACTCCCATTTCTCTTTCCAGTTCTTCAGCAAACATTTCTACCAGATCTCCACCGGTTAAAACCTCAGTTGAGGCATTCATACTCAATCCAATAATCAAGCAAACTGCCAGCAAACAGACAAATAGTTTATTCTTCATTAAAGAATCCATCCTCTCTAGTAAAATTTTTTCCATAGAATGTTTTAGCCTGCTCAAAAATCAGCTTTTATTATTAAAATCAAAAAAATCAAAACCATTAACATCGAAGCTGGAATCCAGAAGAATCAGCCACAGTTCAGATCAGGCTTAATCCGCTGGTAAGATTTGTCTGGCTGGAAGTTATATAATTTACTCTGGCACCCTGCTGCTTCTAATACCTGATAAAATCTTTGCCCCAAAAAGACTTAACTGCGGCCGTAAAAACAGAGTTGTGGCAGATCCAGCAGATAGGCCGGTCCGGAAATTGTATTGCCATAAAAGGCAAAGGGTTTGCTGTTCCTGTGAAATTGATCTACAAGCTTTTCTGCAGTACCGTTAACAATAGTTGAGCCAGTTGCCAGAATAAAATCCGAGTTTTGTATCAACTTTTCAGTATCCTTGCTGCCATCAAGAATTTTAACCCCATATTCTAAACTGCCAATCCTGTTAGAATTAAGATCGGTCAGAAAAACCTGGTCCTCTCCAAAAGAATTAACAGCTGCTTCCAGCAGTGCCGGCTGAAAGCCGATAATACCAATTCTTTTAACAGCGGGATAATAATTTTTCACCCAGCCCACAATATCTCTGACACACTCTTCCATATCACCATTCCGGCAGTGGATAGTCTTATCAATCAAGCTCAATTTGTTAAGTACAGCGTTAATTGCTGCTGTCAGCAGCGCCCTGTGATAATTATCGTTCAAAGGCAGCTCCAGAACCTGCCTTAGTGTGCCGGAATACTCACCCGGATGATCGGTGAAGGCCTGCCCCCGGGCTCCCTGAAACTCAGCCTCAATCATAACCTCTTTACCTGTCAGCAGGGGATAATCCTGACGATCGGGCTTCCCGATGGCCTCTTCCGGAGTTAAACCTGCAGCAGTGATCCGGATCTCCTCCATTTCCAGATCGGATTCAGCAATAAGCACCTGAAATTTATTTTTAGCTTCTTCCAAGAAAGACATCAATTTATTCCTCCTCTATCAACTAATTATCTTTCTGACAGCAGCTGCCCTGATGATTTTGCTGACATTCCGCCGGAACTTCAATTTCCTGTGGGAGCCTGGTGAGAGCTCCGGAAATGCTGGCCAGGACCTTTTCCTGAACCTGATAATGCACCCAGTAACCCCGTTTTTCCCCCTGAACCAGATCAGCTTCTCTCAGCACCTTTAAATGCTGGGAAACAGCAGCTTCTGATAGATCCAGACGGTGGGCCAGCGAGCGAACGCAGTGATCTTCCTGAAGCAGCAGCGTTATTATTTTTAAGCGAGATTCTTCTGCCAGAGCCTTTAAGGACTGTAATAACTTCATCTCTACCTCCTTTGGAAATTTGTTATTTCAGTATAAATTTTAGAAAATTTTATTTAAATATCAGCTTAATTAAATAATATTACAGATTTTCAATAAAGTCAATGTTTAAATATTTTTCCAAAAACCATCAGAATCAGCCCTGTTGAAACTTGATCTCAGGATTGTCTATTTCAGCTACATAGGGTTTGATATCAAAGACCGGGGTACCATCGATAGCATCCAGGCCGGCTACCCTTAATTTATTTCTCTCTCTTTCCAGAAGCTTAACCACCGTTACTCCGATGGCAGCGGGCCTGTAAGGAGTACGGGAGGCAAAAACTCCCCGCACTCCTCCGTAGCGCCGGGGACCAACCAGTCTGTAGCCCTCCGCTTCATGGAGATAAAATACAATCTTGAGATAATCATACTCTTCAATCTTATCAAGGCCAGCAGCATAATCACCATCAATAATAATACTGCTATCACTGGCCTTCATCAGGTCGGGGTCAGCGGACTCTGGGAATTCACTTCTGATTATACCTATAGTAGGTATTTCAGGCAAAATTAACACCTCCAGTAAAAATATTTGCAGGTTGGGGGGGTTGTTTAACCTGCGATGGCTTAATTTTATCAAACAGTAATAAATTATGCCAGTATTGTGCCTGCCATAGATTCATAAAAATCTTTGTAAGCTGATAAAACAGTTCTACTCAAATTAGCAGACCAGATTTGTCCCGGGAAAAATTACATGATAAAATATGAGAGAAGCTTCATGATAAATTTAAGTTAATATTTCCCTTCAGGAGGATAGGTAAGATAATGATTGGCGGAGAAATTACCCGGGAATTTGAAATTAAATTTCCCTTTGTTAAAGTTCTTGATGACAAGAGAAAAAAACAGCTGAGAGAGCAGCTTAATCATGTCAAGTATTCTCCCGGAAAAATAATTATGCGGGCCGGTTATACCTGTGAAAACACTTTTTTTCTGCTTAAGGGTTCAATCCGGGTTTACAAGATGTCAGAGAAAGGTCGGCAGATTACCCTTTACAGAATGCGAGCCGGGGAAATGTGTCTGATGTCAATAGCCTGTATTATGAGTGATTCCAGCTTTCCCGCTCAGGCTCAGGTGGAAGAAAAGACAGAAATTCTGGCACTACCAGGTAATACCTTTCAGGAATTTCTCAATCAGGTGCCTGAATTTCAGGAGTTTGTCTTCACCAAAATATTTAGCCGTCTGCAGGATGTGATGCTGACAGTTGAAGAAATTGCCTTTTCCAACATGGAGACCAGAATTGCTTCTTTTTTAATTTCCAACACTGAAAAAAACCAGGAGATTCTGAAGCTAACCCATGCAGAAATAGCCCGGGAAATCGGCTCAGCCCGGGAAGTGGTCAGCAGAACCTTAAAAGTCTTCGCAGAACGTGAAATAGTCAAACTTTCCCGGGGTAAAATCCGGCTATTAGACCGCCAGGCTCTCCATAATATTGCTATTATGTGACTTAGTCACAGAAATTTCTTTCCTGATAGACCATAATTAGTGATGTGATAACATCCACTAATCTTAATCAGGGGGGAAAGATTTTGACGGAGATAGCTTATAACATCAAGACCAATCGTGCTTTTACTGCCATAAGGAGCTGGGCCTGGCTGGTGACTATCATAGTTGCTCTGGGTGGTCAGTTCTGGCCCTATCTGGGTCTGGTTGTACCTCTAATTATAGCTGCCTTAATAGCTGTCAGTTTTTTTAAAGGTCGCTACTGGTGTGGTAATTTTTGTCCTCACGGCAGCCTTTATGACCGGATTGTCCTGCCCTTAAGCCGCAACAGATTTGTTCCCGGATTTTTAAAGTCCAGACCGGTGGTGGCGGCTGCCTTTATCTATTTTGGTTATAATATGACCCGGCGATTCCTGACAGTATTTCAACAGACTGAAGGCATCCTGGTCCGAACCGGATTCATCTTTTCCAACACCTATTTGATGGTGCTGATTGTGGGAGGTCTCCTGGGACTGACCATCAGCCCCCGGAGCTGGTGTCAGTTCTGTCCTATGGGCACCCTTCAGCTCCTTTCTTATCGGCTGGGTAAATTTCTGGGTGCAACAGCCAGCAGAGATGAGCTCATCACAGCAGAAAGCCCCGAGCTCTGTCATTCCTGTGCCCGCTGCTCCCGGGTCTGTCCCATGCAGCTTGAACCCCATAAAAATTTTGCAGAAAACAGCAATCAGTTCGAGGACGAAAAGTGTATTCGCTGTAATACCTGTGTGGAAAACTGCCCCAGCGGAATTCTCCAGCCGGCCACTTCAGCTGAAGCTCAGGAGCTAAAAAACCGGGCTGATCTGACAGGTTTCAATAAAGCCAGGTTTTACAGAGCAAAAATCTCCCGAATTAAGCAACTTGAAAATCCTGATATCAGAGAATATACCTTCAAATTGCTGGAACCTGCTGAAATGGAATTTGTTCCCGGACAGTTTCTGCTGGTCGAGGTCGAAGAAGAGAAAGAAATGTATCGAGCCTATACCATTTCGGGCAGCGATGCCAGTAATAATCAGGTTACTATTACCATTAAAAGACTGGCTGATGGTTACGGAACCAATATTATTTTTGAAAAGTTCAAAGAAGGGAAAGAGGTATCAATAAAAGGGCCGATGGGTAGAGAGCTGGCTGTAGAAGACAGCAATGAAAATATGCTTTTCCTTGCCAATGGCATTGGAATAACTCCCTTTGCCGCCATTGCTGAAAGTCTTTTTGCCCCCTCGGGCAAAAGATTGAAGGCTGCTGGAGGCAGCAGGGCCGGCAGGGAAATAGAGCAAAGCAATTATTCCGGACAAGCAACCCTGCTTTATGGAGCAAGGTATGAAGAAGACCTTATCTACGACAACTACTTTACCAGTCTGGCCCGGGATAACAAAAACTTTGACTATCAGAGAGTTCTTTCCCGGCCTCGAACAAATAAATTTAACCAGGGGTATGTAACCCATCTGCTAGAGGATAGA
>PWFW01000250.1 GCA_003554225.1 Halanaerobiaceae bacterium
CAGGTATTAAAAAATATAGCTGTTGAAAAGGTTATGTCTACCAATCCAATTACAATTCCAGAATCAGCTACTTTTGCCGAGGCCCGGTCGATATTTGAAAAAACCTTTTACACCTATCTGCCGGTGGTAAAAACAGCGACAGGAGAGCTTGTCGGCGTCATAAATTATCATACTATTTCCCGCCAGCTTAAAACCCAGGCGGATGAGGAGGAAAAGATAGCAAGATACATTTTTCCTGCCCCCGGAGTAGTTTACCCGGATGACAACCTTTTGAAGGCCTCCCGGCTGATTAACGAAGTTAATGCCCGGATTATTCCGGTAATTGATAATGAAGAGGAGCACAGGCTGCTGGGAATAGTTAACCGGACCGATTTAATTCAGGCCTATCATGAGAGCGTAACCACCTATCATGATGAAATTCACTTTGATCTTTCGCCAAAAATGAAGGTTGATGTGGATCATTTGATTGATGTGGCGGTCCATGCTCTGGAGAAGGAGATCCGGGATAAAGAGCTGGAGATAGAAGTCGATCTCGAGGAAAATCTTCCCCCGGTTCAGGCTGATAGCAATAAAATATCCTGGGTTATAATCAATCTGCTGGACAATGCCATTCATCATTCCGGAGTGGATGATAATATTGCTATCGCCAGCTGGAAATCCGGGGACTGGATCTTCATTTCTGTGGAAGATTCGGGCAAAGGAATAGCTCCTGAAGACCAGGAGAAGATTTTCGAGCAGTTTGTCTGCCTGACCAGGGATGACGAGCACTGTGACAGCGGTCTGGGCCTGGCCATCAGTAAGGAAATTGTAGAAGCCCATAAGGGGAGAATCTGGGTGGAAAGTGTAGTAGGTGAGGGCTCTAAATTTGTTTTTTCTCTCAAGGCTGTTACCGGAGACCAGACAGAGCAGCAGGTTGGGGGATAACAGAGGTGAAAGTTGAGAGTTAGCAGATTATATAATTAAGCCAATAAGTTGCTAATAATTTCATTAATGGATTATTTACTTGCTCTAATGGACTGTTTGTTAATGGACTGCTGTAGATTTTTGCCAGGAGGTTGAGCTGAAAGTGAGACTAAAAAAGGATGCCAGACAGACAGTTGATTCACTGAAATATATATCCAAGTGGACCGGGATAGCCGTGCTGGTGGGGCTGGTGGTAGGAGGAGCTGCAGTTATATTTACCGGAACGCTGAACCTGGGAATTGATCTGCTTGCCGGGCTGGCTGAGACCAATCTGGTTTATATCATGCCGGTTTTTGGTCTCTTTATGAGCGGCTGGCTGACCGATACCTTTGCTCCTGAAGCGGCCGGTCACGGTACCGATGCAATCATAAAATCCTATAATGAAAACTGGGGACGGGTAAACTTCATTGTGGTGCCTATCAAACTTCTGGCCAGCGTCTTTACCATTGCCTTTGGAGGCTCGGCCGGCCGGGAGGGTCCCACTGTTCAGATGGGTGGTGGTCTGGGCTATCTGATCGGTAAAAAGCTCAAGCTGGGCCTTAAGGATATCAGAATGATTGTTATCTGCGGCATGGGGGCTTCCTTTGGGGCAATCTTTACCGCTCCTCTGGCCGGGGGAATATTTGGAGCCGAGGTTCTTTACCGGGATGATGTAGAGTATAATACCCTTTTTATCAGTTTTATCTCCAGTATCACTGCCTATTATGTCTATGCTATTATCCTTGGTCAGGAGAGCCTTTTCACTTTTCCCATTCCCGAGGGTTATATCTTTGAACCCGAACGTGATATCATATTATTTATTGGTATTGGTATTCTGGTCGGTTTTGTCAGTCTGGCCTATATAAAAAGCCTCTACGGTTATGAGGATTTAAATGAAGAGATAAAAGTGCCTACCTATGTAAAGACCGCCTTTGCTGGAGCGCTGACAGGCTTGACTGCTCTGGTGGCCAGTCCGCTTATCCTCGGCACGGGGATATCCCTGGTAGAAAGAGTTTCAGTGGCGGGTAGTATGCCCACCGGATTTCTTCTTCTGCTGCTGGCGGGAAAAATTATTGCTACTTCCTTTACCATTGGCAGCGGAGGCAGTGGAGGAGTGGTAGCGCCCAGTCTCACTATAGGAGCTTTAACCGGGGCAGTCCTGAGCAATCTCTTAAATTATGATTTTCCTCTGGCACTGATAACAGCCGGAGCAGTTGGTGTGCTGGGCAGTGCAGCTCATATACCTGTTACCACCACGGTGCTGGCAGCCGAGCTCTTCGGCCTGGAGCTGATGAAGCCTGCTACCATCGTCTGCTTTACTTCAGCCTGGGTGGCCAGAAGCGATACCCTCTATCGGGAATCCTATGTCAGCCGGAATGCCCTGGCCAAGGTTCAGCATCATTACGGTGAATAGGTTTAATTGCCCTGCTTGCTCTTTACCGGAGACCTGGAATTATCATGAAATAGTCGGGACAGATAATATTGTATTTCTGCCGTGGTACTTTTCGCCAGGACTTCCTCAATAACTTCCCTGGTATCCCGGTTTAACCATTCAGATAGGATGGACTTGGCTTCCAGAATTCTGCCGGGACTCATGCTCAGCTGGTCAATTCCCAGCCCCAGCCAGAAGGGGAGCAGCAATTTTTCTCCAGCAGCCTCTCCGCACATGTAGACTTTAATGCCAGCCTCTTTGGCTGCCATCACAGTTCGGGTTATCATCCTTAAAACTCCTGGGTGGAAGGGAGTATGCAAGTCTTTTATTCTTTCATTGCTTCGGTCCACTGCCACGGCATACTGAATTAAATCGTTGGTGCCCAGGCTGAAGAAATCAACTTCTCGGGAAAGCTCTCTTGCCATAGCAATGGCAGCGGGTATCTCAATCATAATTCCCACATCGAGTTCACCGTATTCTTTGCCGGCGGCATCAAGCTCTCCCCGGGCCTCCCGGAGTATGGTGTTGGCAGAGCGAACCTCTTCCAGGGAAGAGATCATGGGATACATTAATTTTACCTCTCCCCGGGCAGCAGCCCGGAGGATCGCCCGCAGCTGAACTTTAAAATAGTCCCGGTTATCGAGACAGACCCTGATTGCCCGGTAGCCGAGAAAGGGGTTTTCTTCAGCAGGAAGATTTAGTCCGGGTATTTCTTTATCTCCCCCGATATCCATGGTCCGGATGATTACCGGATCCTCAGGAAAATGTTCCAGTGCTTTGGCAAAGGCCTGGAGCTGTTCTTCTTCATCCGGAGCTTTTTCCCGGCCCAGGTAGAGAAATTCTGTCCGGAAAAGCCCGATTCCTTCCCCTCCGTTTTGTTTAACTGTTAAAGCCTCTGAAGAATTTCCAATGTTGCCGCTGACATAGAGCCTGCTGCCATCGGCCCTGATAAGTTTTTTGTCGCGATATTTATTTAACTCCTGGTTGTGCCAGAGCATCAGCGACTGCTTTTTCCGATAATCTGAAATCATATCCCTGGGAGGATTTAAATAAACCTGGCCCTCCTTACCATCAACAATCAAAGTATCTCCCTGACTGATCCTGGCCAGATTTTCTTCGCCGATCCCGACCACAGCTGGAAGTCCCATTGAGTTGGCCAGAATGGCAGAATGGGAAGTGCTGGAACCTTCAGCAGTAACCAGGCCCAGAACTTTTTTTGGATCAAGCCGGGCTATCTGAGAGGGGCTCAGTTCTCTGGCTACAATTATTATATTGTTCTGGCTGATATCGAGCTTGATATCCTGGCCCTGGAGCAGATTTATTAATCTTTCCCCGATATCTTTAATATCATTTTCGTCCACTTTAATATAGGTATCCTCGCTGTTGGCCAGCTCGGCAGCATACTGCCGGATTACCCGCTGGACAGCTTTTTCAGCCGAGAGGCCTTCCTCTTTGATAAAGTGAGTTACTTTTTCGGAAAATTCTTCCTCTGCTATGATATCTTTCTGGAAAGAAAAGATATGAGCTTCCTTTTTACCTATCTTTTCCTGCACCTTTTTCTGAAGCATTTCAATATCATCAAGTGCTTCATTTAAGGCCTGATAAAATCGATTTAATTCGATATCATGATCATCGGCCCCCAGATTAGCACCAATTGCCTGACCTGACTCGCCAAAGAGCAGAAAGGCTGAGCCAATAGCAATCCCCGGCGAAGCAGCAGTACCTTCCATTATTCCATCTCCCTTCCTGGATAAAGATTATCCCGGCAAACTACTTTAAATCACAGATTATCAGTCGATTTAGTGATATTCTGCCCGGTACCCTAAAGTGATATTCTGCCGAATAACAGGAATCCAACTTAACTTTATCAGTTATATTATCATTATTCAAGCAAAATTTTATCTGCAGATTAACAAATAATTCCTTTGTTCTGTTGCATTTATTGTTCTTTCTCGTGTATAATAATGATGAAGGTTTGCTGTGAAATTTTTGCCGAAAAGAGGTTTTAGCCATGGCTGATGATGTCAAAAGATTATACAGATCCAGAAGAGAAAAGGTTATTGGAGGAGTCTGCGGGGGAATTGCTAAATACTTTGGGATTGATCCTATTCTGATCCGCCTGCTATTTATTCTGATGTTTTTTGCTCAGGGGGCCGGAGTGCTGGCCTATCTTATTGCCTGGATTATTATTCCGGAGGAGCCCCGCAGCCGTTATCAGACTGATAATGAGGGTTACCGGGAAGAGGATGATGAGGAATATATCGATATCGAGCTTGAAGAAGGAGAAAGCCGGGAGGGTACAGCCTTTGGGAAAGGCTCTAAAGGTCAGCGTTACCTGGGAGCTATTTTGATTATTGCGGGAGCATTATTTTTACTGGATCTCTGGATGCCTCGGGTTTATTTTAGAACCTTCTGGCCCTTTATTCTGATAGTTCTGGGTATTGCTGTGCTGGTTAGGGGAGTGGGGAGTGATGGCTAATAACAGCAAAGAAATAGATAAGGCTGCCAGGCGATCTCGCCAGAACCGCCGGGACAGCATTACCACCGGGGTTGTTTTTATTGCACTGGGCGCTTTATTTTTATTAAATACCCTGGATATTCTGTCCTACAACATCTGGCAGATTGTTTTAAGTTTCTGGCCGCTGCTGCTGATCCTGCTCGGTCTAAATCTTTTGGTGAAGAGGACCAGCTTCTGGTGGCTGACGCCGCTTTTTATAATTGTCATTTCTGCTGCTTTGATTTTTCCTCAGTATTTTCCCCATTATCATTACTGGCTGACTCCAAGGCGTCAGGTAGAAGAACCTGCGAGAAGGGAGGAGACAGTAGAGTCCTCCAGGGATTATACTGATGATATCAGGCAGCTTGATATCAATCTCAGCATCGATGCCGGCAGAATTGATATATTTTCACCTGAAGAGAGGGAAAAACTTTATGATCTTTCCTTCAATTATCGCAACCAGGACAGGGAGCCGGGAATAGAATTTCATTTTGACAGTCAGGAAGGCCGGGGGCTGCTGGAGGTTGATCAGCTGAGAGAGTTTGAGCTGGAAAACATGGATATCGTCAATTCAGCGGTTTTAAAACTCCATCCCGATGTTTATTATAATATAACAATTGATTCTGGAGCAGGTTATTATCAGCTGGATCTCAGGGAGCTAATGGTAAATAATCTGGAAATTAATTCTGGAATCAGCGATCTGAAAATCAACTTTGCCAGTTATGACACCAGCGTACATTTAAACTCCGGGGCTTCCAATATTAAACTGATTTTTCTGGAGAATACCGGAGTTGAGATCAGGGCTGAGGGTGCGCTCAGTTATGACGATTTTCTGGATTATGATTTAGAACAGGTTGAAGAGGATCTTTTTCGCTCGCCAAATTTTGCCGAGGCTGACAACCAGGTTCGGATGCATCTTATCAGCCCGGCCAGCAATATTTCCTTTGAGTTTGAGGAATGAGTCTTTGATTAAAAAGCGGTTATTGACGCTAATAATATAAGATTTTTTTAACTGAGGATGGGATCCTGGGATTACAGGCAGCATACTGGCAAGGATCAGAATTGCAGCAATTTTCATTAGCTCACCGGGAAGATAGGGGAGAAAATCGGCCATAGCAGTGGCGGGGGGATTATATTCCCAGATGAAAAAGAGATTTAGTGTTCCAAAAACATTAATTTGCAGCATTCCTGCTGTCAGGAAATTGACCTGACCCGGAATGCTTTTTTCTTGCTGGCCAGAGCTGAAAATATGCCTGCTTTTTCTTTATTTTAATGCAAACTGGTGTCCTGCGATGATTAAATTTTGATTTTTTTAAAATAATTATGGTATAATTCTAGGTAGATAAGTAGAAATAGAGCAGGGAGCAAGATCAAATCAATATAGGAGGGGAAGTAAATGGCCAGCAGCATGAAAGCTGTAGTTAAGACCGGGCCGGAATACGGAGCGGAGCTCAAGGAAGTTCCCGTACCCGATCCTGCTTCAGGGCAGGTTCTGGTTAAGATTCAGAGAACCTCGATCTGTGGAAGCGATTTTCATATTTATAAGTGGAATAAGTGGGCAGAGAAGAATGTTAACCCGCCTCAGATCATGGGACATGAAATGGCGGGAGAGGTTGTGGCCCTGGGAGAAGGGGTTACTTCGGTAGAGGTGGGGGATTTTGTCTCGGCCGAGACCCATATTCCCTGCGGTCAGTGTTATCAGTGCAAAACTGGACTGCAGCATATCTGTGTTAAGATGAAGATCCTGGGTGTCCACACCGATGGAGTCTTTGCTGATTATGCCGTTATCGAAGAAGTTGACATCTGGAAAAACGATCCTGCCATACCGGCCAGATATGCCTCGATCCAGGAGCCTCTTGGCAATGCCATTGATACCATCAGAGCCGGCGAGGTGGCAGCCAAACATGTGCTGATCACCGGTGCTGGACCGGCAGGTCTGCTGGCAATTCCGGTGGCCAATGCCTTTGGTGCAGCCAGCGTGATAGTCACCGAGCCCAATGATTACCGGCGGGAACTGGCTAAAGAAATGGGGGCTGACTTTGCCATCAATCCTCTGGAGGAAGATCTGGAGGCGCTGGTTGCTGAGGTTACCAGTGGCATAGGAGTCGATTTTGTTGCGGAAATGTCGGGATCATCTGCTGCTATCAATCAGGGGCTCAAGCAGATTACCCCGGGTGGAAAGATTGCTCTCCTGGGAGTACCCGATGGTCCGGTTGAGATTGATCTCTCTCCGGATTTGATATTTAAAGCGATAGAGATGATCGGTGTTACCGGTCGGGAGATGTTCCAGACCTGGTTTATCGCCAGAAGGCTCTTGAAGGAAGAAAAGATTAATATTGAACCTGTAATTACCCATGAATTCCCGCTGGAGGATTTTGCAAAAGGTATGGAGTTAATGAAATCAGGAAACTGCGGTAAGATCGTGCTCAAACCTTAAGGGGGCTTAAACTGATGAACAAGAATCTGGAAAACAGGCTTCAGAAGGAACTTAATCACCTGAAGGAGCAGGGTTTATACAATAACATACGGACGCTGGAAAGTCCGCAGGGTGCCTGGGTTGAGATTGAGGGTCAGGAGAAGCTGAACTTTTGCTCCAATAATTATCTGGGGTTGGCCAATCATCCCGAGGTGGTCAAGGCGGCCCAGCGGGCGGTTGAAGAGTACGGAGTCGGTCCCGGTGCGGTTCGCACCATAGCTGGAACCATGAAGCTGCACCGCGAGCTGGAAAAGAAACTGGCCGGGTTTAAAAAGGCGGAAGCAACCCTTACCTTTCAATCGGGTTTTAATGCCAATCTGGCGGTAATACCTGCCATTATGGGCAAAGAGGATATAATTATTAGCGATGAATTAAATCATGCCAGCATCATCGACGGCTGCAGGCTGTCAGGGGCTAGTATCAAAATTTATCAGCATGCTGATATGGACTCACTCCGGGAGCAGCTGGAACAGGCCCGGGAGGATGATCCCGGTAAAGTTCTGGTGGTGACCGATGGAGTCTTCAGCATGGATGGAGATATAGCTCCCCTGCCGGAAATAGTCGAGGTGGCCCGGGAATTTGATGCCATCGTCATGGTTGATGATGCCCACGGGGAAGGGGTGCTGGGCAGCCATGGACGGGGAATTGTCGACCACTTTGAGCTCCACGGCCAGGTAGATATTGAGATCGGCACCTTTTCCAAGGCCTTCGGTACCATGGGAGGCTGTGCCGCCGGCAGCAAGACCCTGATCGAATATCTGGAGCAGCGGGCCCGGCCTTTCCTTTTCAGCTCGGCAGTAACCCCGGCTGATGTGGCAGCCACCCTAAAGGCCGTTGAGATTCTTGAGAAGGATGATGAGCTGGTGCAGAAGCTCTGGAACAATAAAGAGATATTCCAGGAGAAGATGAAGCAGGCCGGTTTCGATGTGGGCAAGACCGTTACCCCGATCACTCCGGTGATGATCGGCGATGCAAAAACAGCTCAGAAGTTCAGCGCAAGGCTGATGGAAGAGGGCATTTTTGCCACTTCGATTGGTTTTCCCACAGTGCCCCGGGGCAAGGCCAGGATCAGGGTAATGCTATCGGCCACCCACAGCCAGGATGATCTGGAATTTGCCCTGGATAAGTTCAAGAAAATCGGTCGGGAGCTGGAGTTGATTGATTAACGGGTTTCACCAGGTACAGCAGGTACGCTATCTTTGCTTTAAGGATTAAGGTAGAGATCGTTTGCTTCAGGGCTTAAAGTTAAGTTTTTTCTGTTTTGTTTTATGGCACAATTCTTTATATCTGGAATTAAGATACAGCTTTTTTATCCGGGATTAAGATACAGCCCTTTTATTCGGGGTTAAGATGCTGTCCTATTATCCGGGGTTAAGATGCTGTTCCATTATGTCAGGAACTACCCTGATTGCTCTGAAGATATTCTTATTGCTCTAAAAATAGACTGTACTTTTAAACCCCCGCTTTTC
>PWFW01000022.1 GCA_003554225.1 Halanaerobiaceae bacterium
AAAGATGAAATATATTTTTACGATCCCGAAACCGGTCCCTCTCTGCTTCCCCGGCAGGAACCGGGCAATTTAACTTTAGACACCGACAAATTTTTAGATATCTGGGAAAATAACCTGCCTTTCTTCTCCCAGATGTTTATCACCGTCGAACCCCGGGAAATTCCTCAAGAAACTTAGTCTGACATCAAAACTGCCACCGCCAGAGAAGCCAGTCGGGTTTCCGCTTTATCTGCCCGGGAGGTCACTATAATCGGTCTGGTTGTTCCCCCAATAAAGGCAGCAAAACAGCCCCCGGCCAGATAGACAACGCTTTTACCAAGAAGATTGCCAGATACAATGTCAGGTGTTATGAGAATATCGGCCTGGCCGGCAACCTCTCCTGTCAAACCCTTGATTCCAGCGGCATCCTGAAAGAGAGCATTATCCAGAGCAAGGGGACCCTCAACAACTCCCCCGCTGATCTGACCCCTGTCAGCCATCTTGCTGAGAATGGCAGCCTCTTCGGTGGCAGGCATCGAACTTTTGACCTTTTCTACCGCTGCCATCAGAGCCACTCTAGGTCTTTCCCAGCCCAGCTGCCGGGCGGCATCAATAGCGTTCTGGATAATTTCCGCCCTTTCCTCAATCCCTGGCTTGATATTCACCCCCCCATCACTGATGAACAGCAAGCGATCCAGCGCCGGCACTTCAGCCAGGACAAGATGACTGATCAGTCTCCTTTTTAACAATCTATCTTTAGCTGCCAGAACGGCCTTCATCAAACTGGAAGTCTCGACCAGCCCCTTCATTAAGATATCCTGATCTTCCAGCAGTTTCTCCACGGCAACCTCGCTTATCTCCCGGTCGCTTTTTCCGGCAATGATCTGACCGGGGGATATATTTAGCTCAAGCTCCCTGGCCAGCGCCCTAATCTTCTGGGTTTCACCAATTAATAACGGTTTCACCATGCCCTGTCTTTGAGCCTCGGCCACTGATTTTAACACTTCCCGGCCACCTGCTCCGGCCACTACCAGCCGAGCCGGTTCACCCTCTCCGGCAGCCTGGATTATTTCCTCCATACTCTTCATATTTTAGGCCTCCTCCAGATGTGATAGTCATAGGTAAAGTCCGATAACATTCTCATTCCGGGAGACTAAATACAAAAATAATCACTGAATTTCCGGATATTCTGCCAGAATCTTTTTTGCTTCCTGACAGACCTCTCTCTTGAGCCATTTCGGTTTGAGAATTTTAATCTGACTGCCCCAGCTTAATATAGCCCCGATAACCTTCTCAGCATCTCTGCCGGTGATCCGCAACTTAATACACTTAGGATTATCAGAGGGCGAACTGTTGATCTCCTGAAAGATCTCATGCTCTTTCATTTTTTCAAGCAGTTGAGGCGGACCGGTAACTTCCAGTTCCCTTTCCTGAAAATAACCCGGTTCCGGTGAGAATTTACGAATATTATTAACTCTCTGCTGCTCCTGAGAAGATATCTTTTTATCCAGAATCCGATAGTTAAGAATAGAAGCCAGACTTATTAGTTCATAATTCTCCTTTTCTGATAAATAACAATACAAAAACCAGTTTCTTTGATAATAAAAGAGGTTAAGTGGTTTAACCTCCTGCTTCAGCCTCTCACCCCTTTCCTGTAATCTGATAACCTCATGCAGTCTATCCGCCTCTTTCTGGCTGTAAAACCATTTTAACTTCTCCAGCAAGCTTTCCTGCATTCCAGAAGGAGTAATTGCAAATTCAACTTCAGCCAGTAGATTTTCTCCCTGGGGAGAAGGCAGTGCTCGGTAGATTCTGGCAATTAGCTCTTCCCGGTTTGCTGGAGGAGAATTTTCGCCCTCCAACTGAGCAGCAATTTCCAGGAGGTCCTCCAGACTGAGAAACTGTCTGGTCTGATGGTAACTTTCATTTAAATAATAACCTCCCTCCTTTCCCGGCCGGGAAGAAACCGGGAGACCCAAATCTTTTAAAATCTTAATATCCCTTCTGATCGTTCTGGAGGAAATTGAAAATTCCTCTGCCAGTTCAGCACAATAAATCTTTTTCTCCTCCAGCAGTCTAATAAAAATTCCCAGCAGCCTTGCCATTTTCATTCTGAAACCTCCATCCCTCTTCAAATGGCTTAAAAAATACTCAGAATAAAGCCTGTTAGATAACCGGAGAGCGGGCCAATAATACCTGTCCCGGTTTTTATTTTAACTAATTTTTATCAATTCAGCAAATTTAAATTAGAAAACCCTCGGCCAGGGGATCTTCAGGATTTAGCACCAGGTGATTAAAGCCGGTAATATAAGCCCGACCTGTTATTTCTGGTTTAATGGCGGTAAAATTGCCGACAGAGGTTGTCCCCCTGAAGCTTCCGGTAAACCGGGTATCAATTATGCTGCTTGATTCCACCTGTTCTCCCGGCAGCAGCAGACCCCTCTCCCAGAGCAGAGCCATTTTGGCGCTGGTTCCCGTCCCGCAGGGTGAGCGGTCAAACTGTCCCTCTCCAAAAACAACCATATTTTTATAACTCAGAGGATTTCCGGCAGTAGATTGATAGAATTCAACCAGGTCCACCCTATCAATATAATCGAGCTCAGGATGATTGATCTCCAGTCTTTCATTAATCTCATCCCGAATATTTAAGCCCATTCTAATAAGTTCTTCTCTTCTCCTGGCTTGAAGATCCAGTCCAGCCCTGTCAGCATCGACCAGAGCAAAAAAACTGCCGCCAAAGGCAATGTCTGCCACTATGCTTCTCTCTCCAACAAGATTCACCTTCAGGTCTTTAGCATAAACAAAAGAGGGCACATTGCTGACGGTGACCTCCTCCCAGCCTCTTCTCAACCGGCGGACCTCAGCCCGAACCAGGCCAGCTGGAGTTTCCAGAACCAGTTCCCGGCTTCCACCGCTCTCCCCTTGTTTCGAATTAACCGGCAGCATGCCGGTCTCCAGGACAGCCACCGCTGTCCCCATAATTCCATGCCCGCACATATTGAGATAGCCTCCTCCATCCATAAAGACCACCCCCAGTTCTGCCTCCTCACTGCCGGGTTCTACCAGAATAGCTGCAAACATATCCCGATGGCCCCGGGGTTCATATATAATAAATTTCCGCAGATCATCCCTTTCCCGCTCCAGATAGGCCTTCTTTTCAGCAACGCTCTTTCCCAACAGGGGAGCTGTTCCCCCGATTATTATCCTGGTCGGCTCTCCCAGGGTATGAGTCTCAATGGTGTGGATGCTTTTGGCCAGCATGTTTTCTCCCTCCAAAAATAAATCCCCGGCAGTCCGGGGATTTCTGAGTCTATTAAACTGTCAATTGGGAATTTCCTGTCCATAGCTGTTGTAATGCACCTTATCATAGTTTAATTCATCCAGTTCATAGGCCTCTTTTACTTCATCGGCATATCCCAGAGCAACTACAGCCAGCACCCTGAGTCTATCTGGCAGTGCAAGTACCTTTCTGACATAGTCTTCGGAACTCTCACCATTCTGGCGCTGACGTCGGCGGATTTGTATCCAGCAGGATCCAAGGCCCAGATCCTCAGCCATCATCTGAATGTGGGTAACAGCAATGGAACAGTCCTCTACCCAGACATCACTTACTTCCGGATCTGCCGCCACTGCTATTGCTATCTCAGCACCTGCCAGAAAGGAGGATCCCCCGGCTTTGGCCTCAGCCAGTTCTTCCAGAACCTCTTCCTGATCAATTAAAACAAACTGCCAGGGCCGCTGCCCCCGAGAGCTTGGCGAGAGCAGAGCTGCCTGCAACAGGGCCTGAATCTGCTCACCACTGACCTCTTTATCCTGATATTTCCTGATGCTTCTTCTCTTTTGCAGCATCTTTAAATACACTAATATCATGCCTCCTAAAACTTTTTATAAAAAACAACAGACAATTTTCCAGAGACAACAGAGGTCACAACTGCTGGAACCTGGACGGAATCCGGTCCAATCTGATCAGATCTTTCCTGGTTTCCCGGGCAATCAAAGGTTCGGCTTTACCTGCTTTGACGATCACCACTGCCGAACGGGTAATCCCATTATAGTTGCTGGCCATGGAGTAACTGTAGGCTCCTGTGGCTGGAACTGCCAGAATATCGCCGGGACGAGGCCGAGGTAATTCCGTCTCCTCTATCAGCACATCTCCCGATTCACAGCACTTGCCCACCACAGCAGCTCTGATCTCCGGCTTTTCCCGACAGCGGTTGGCAAGAAACCCCTCATAAACTGCATCATACAGAGCCGGACGAATATTATCGCTCATTCCTCCATCGACTGCCAGATAGTTTTTGCTGTTATTTACCTCTTTAATCGAACCAACCGTGTAGAGAGTGGTACCGGCCTCCCCCACAATCGAGCGGCCGGGCTCCAGCAGAAGCCGGGGATAGGGATAACCCTCCCGGCGGCAGGTGCTGGCCAGCTCCTCCGCCACTTCAGCAACCAGGCTGATTATATCAACCCTGCTGTCCTGAGCGGTCTGAGGCGAGCCGATCCCACCTCCAAGATTGACATCCTTCAGTATCAGGCCGTGATGCCGGCGTAAATCCAGTAAAAACTGCAACAGGGTCCAGATTAATTCCCGAAAGGGTCGGCTATCATAAATTTGAGAGCCGATGTGGGAGTGGATCCCCTGTAAATTAAGAAATTCCTCATTTTCAATCCAGAGGGCCAGTTCTTCAGCCTGACCGGTTTCGATCCCCACTCCAAATTTGGAAGTCTTCTGACCGGTCTTAATATAATCATGGGTCCTGGCTGCTATCCCCGGCGTCACTCTAAGCTGGCAGAAGAGCTGCTTTTTGAAGCCGCGGGCCAGCTCAGCCAGCAGTCTGGCTTCCTGAGCATTATCTATCACAAAGACTGCTACTCCCGCCTGAATGGCCTCCTTAAGCTCCTCCGGCAGCTTATTGTTGCCGTGAAAAAACATTTTATCGGGAGGAAAGCCTCCTTTCCGGGCCCGATAAAGTTCACCTCCGGAAACAATATCAAGAGCCAGGCCGGTTTGATTAATCAGGGCAGCCAGCCCCTGACAGAGAAAGGCCTTGCTGGCATAGATTATCTGACTGGGCCCGGGATAACTGCTGACTGCTTTTTTATAAAGCTTAATTTTCTTCAGTATCAATTTTTCATCAAAGACCAGCAGAGGTGTACCGTATTTATCTCTAAGTTCTTCGGCTGTAACCCCTCCGATCTTAAGCATTCCTTCATTATTAACTTCCATGGTGCCTGATAAAAACAAGTCTCTTTCCTCCTGTTCTCTTAATCTTGATCTCACTTCTTCATTCTGCTAAAGTAATTATATGCTATTTCTGCCAGGCCGTCAAACCGTCCTATCCCTCCCTGAACGCTTAATTTTCCTGGCAGCCAGCTGATTCTTGCCGAAATTTCTCAGCTGGCTGAGCCGGACCTGCAGAGAGTCCAGGTTGATAACCTCCTGGTAGCCATCAGCTATCACCAGCCAGTCATCCCTCCCGGCTTCCAGGGCTGCAGGAACCGGATAATGAAAATCTGCATGATGCATGCGGTGGGCATTCCAGCCCCGGCCTCCAGGATTTAGATAGGGCCCGAGCAATATCTCCTGATATTCCTCCCGGTTTATCTGCTGAATTTCATGCAGCATGACCCGGGAACCATAACCGGGCAGAGGGTCCTGTGCCGGACGAAATAGTCTGTTATTAAGCTGCAGAATTCTGCCTGCCGGGCGGGCGTATCTGCCGAAGGCTACTGGATTTGCCGGATGAGCCTCCCAGCTGTCGGCCAGCAGATCCCGGGCGGAATAGAGGTGGAGTCTGGTATCATCCCAGGTGGTAAAAAGCCACCAGCGTCCGTTATGCTTCAGCAGGGTAGAGTCCCGATAGGGGCGGGGCGGCAGCGGCAGTTCCCGGCATACTTCCCATTTCCGGGGGAAATTTGCTGCCCGGTAGAGAGTAATCTTCCTGGCCCGACTCATCTCCGGCAGCAGAAAAATTTCCCCCTGATGCTGAAAAACCAGCGGGTAGGAAAGATGAACATCTTCCTGCAAGATCAACCCGTCATACTGCCAGTCCCGACCCTCCGGGCTGTAAGCCAGACCGATCTCTCCCTTGCCACTGGTTTTGTTTAAAATCTCAAAAAACAGATAATAGTTCTTCTGCTGCCGCAGCAGAAAGGGATCAGCCACAAAACTGGCCCGGCAGTCGGATATATCAACCGCTGTTAGGATAGGGTTGCTTGAAATAGGTTTTAAGCTGCCTAAAGGGTCACCGGTAAAAAGTCCGATGCTCCATTTTTTCCCGGTTTTTCTCCGGGGAGTGCGGTGTTTTTTTAATCTCCTCTGCTGAATAAACTTTAGCAGCAAGCTAAAGTCACCTCCGAAAAATTATTATTTTCCAGAAAAAGCTCCTGATTTAAGCTTTAAAAAAGGAAATTGTCAGTCTAGCCATAACTATAAATAATATAAGGAGTGAAATAGATGCAGCTAACTACTATCATACCTGCCGCAATACTTATTCTCAATTTAATATTTATCATCGCCCTGATTTTTTTTGAAAGAAAGGACCCCTCGGCTACCTGGGCCTGGCTCTTTGTATTGACTCTGCTGCCGGTGTTGGGTTTTGTGGTTTATATCTTTTTAGGTCTTACCCCCCGCAAACGCAAGGTCTTCCAGCAAAAAATGGAGCAGGATAAGGGAAGAAAAATGGCCTATGCCGACAAAGCTTTCTTTCCCCTCTCCGATAATGCTCCTGGCTTCCCCTCACTGGAAGAGGGGATCATCAGACTGGGGCTCAGCAGCCGCACTCCTGCCATGCTGGGCTATAATGATATTAAAATATACACCCACGGTCAGGATAAGTTTGCCGATCTCTTTACCGACCTGAAAGAAGCTCAAGACTATATCCATATAAATTATTTTATCATCCGACCCGACCGGCTGGGTAAAAAACTGCTGGAGATCCTGACTGACAGGGCCCGTGAAGGAGTGGAGGTTCTTCTGCTCTACGATAGAATGGGAACCAGAAATCTTCCCCAGGAACAGATTGAGAATTTCAAAAAAGCAGGGGGAGAGGCCGTCCCTTTTGCCCCCTTTGTGCTCGATATCAACTACCGCAACCACCGGAAAAACTGTATTATCGACGGTCAGATAGGTTATGTGGGTGGTATTAATGTCGGTATCGAATATATCGGAGAATCTCAGCGCTTCGGGGATTGGCGGGATACTCATTTGAAGCTGCGGGGCGAAAGTGTCGACAGCCTGCAGCATCGCTTTCTGCTTGACTGGAGATTTGCCACTGGAGAGAGCCTATTTAATCAACCCCGCTACTTTCCCGAAAAAGAAGTTAAAGGCACCTCCCCTGTCCAGATTGTCACCAGCGGTCCCGATTCCAAAGAGGAAGAGATTAAAACTCTCTTTTTAAAAATGATTTACGGGGCAGAGAAGACTCTTTATATTCAGACTCCCTACTTCATCCCGGACCGCAGCATGCTGGAAGCCCTAAAGGTAGCAGCTTATTCCGGAGTAGATGTCAGGGTTATGATACCTGATCGCCCGGATAAACCTATCGTTTATGCTGCCAATCATTCCTTTGTCGGCCAACTCCTGGAAGCAGGAGTGCGTTTTTATCACTATGAGAAAGGCTTTCTCCACAGCAAGACCATTACCGCCGATGGCCGGATTGCCTCGGTCGGTACTACCAATATGGATGTGCGGAGTTTCAAGCTAAACTTTGAAATCAACGCCTTTATCTACGATAGCAAGATTGCCGGCAATTTGGATAATATCTTTTTTGAAGACCTGGAATACTCTTCGGAAATCACACCTGCCCGCTATGCCCAGAGGGGTGTGACTATGAAAATAAGGGAATCCTTTGCCCGCCTGCTATCGCCCATTCTCTAAGCCAGCCTGATAACTATAAGATTATCGGCCAGCCCTGCCCCCGGTTATTCCTCTTTTTCGGCATTAGAATTGCTGTTCTCTTCAGTCGGTTGCGACTGGCGTGGTATTTCTTGATGACGGCCAAAAAACCAGCCGGCAGCAAAGGGGATAAAGAAATCGATGATCAGTATCAGAGCCGGAGACCTTCGTGCGCTGGGGCCAAAACCAAAGAGCAGCCCTCCCAGAACCAGAATTATCAGGGCCTGTATCAGGGCTGTTCGAGGCGGCACCCGCTTTCTGCTGTATTTTTTCGCCAATACTATTCCCAGAAGTACTGCTGCAATCCGCAGGATAAAATTTAGATTTAGCAAATTCATTCTCCTGTTCCTTTCTCCCTGTATCAGCAAAGAAAAAAGTGCCACCCTTAAAAAGGGTGGCTGATAATTTTCAGTCAGGTTTAATTAATTATAACTTCCTGCAACCCCATCCAGACCATCATCAGGACGTTCACCCTCCAGGCGGATCAAAAGCTTAACCGGTACTGCTGCAATTATCTGTCCCGGGCGCTGGATCCAGCCCATATCAACATGAATCGGGAGGGGAACAACATCCTTCGAAAGGCGGTGTAGTCGCACCCGGTTATTATCGTGCTCCAGAGTTGCCGTATACTCCTCTCCCTCCCATTCAAAGGTAAACTCCTGATAACCATCTTCCTGGGGAAAATCCTGACGGAAAAGAACCTCGCCCCCCTGGATGACCACCAGATCGACCTCATCCAGATCCGGCTGAAAAAACCGGGGAGCAGCAATCCCAGCTCCGGAAAAGAGCAGAAGCAATATTATTAAAACCAGATCAGACCTGGTCAGTTTTTTTACAACTCTCATCAAACTCTGCATACTATCACTTCCAATTTATTTAAAACTTTCAAGCCTCCAGGCCTATCCGGGCAAATAGCTGCTTTTTCAACGATTTCCAGTGCTGCTGAAACTTTTTCTCCATCTGCTGCCGGGATTTGACCACCTGGCGCCTGGTATCTTCATCCATGTTTTCTACCATCTGCATAACAGTTCTCCCATCTTGTGTCTGCATCGGCCTCATTTCCCGACTGGTGTTATTGCGGATCATCCTTTCCAGCCTCTCCCTCAATTTCTCCTGCTCGGCATCATACTGCTCCACCATTTTTTTTACATCATCCATAATCTTTTCCATACCCGAAACATCTGGCTGCTCTTTTAGATTTTCCAGGGCCAAGAGCCCCTCTTTTCTCAGCTCCACTTCCTGTAGATTGGAATTCAGTCCCAGGGAATCAATCATCAACCTCTGGGCTTCCAGTAACCAGCTCTCTTCCTTATCCTTAAACTCCTCCCAGAGTTTTTCAGCATCTATCTTTCCCTGAAAATATTTGCCCAGAATGGGTTTAATTCTTTCCTGGCGTTCCAGATTTTCTGCATTGCCTTCATCCTGAAGGCGATCGGCTCTTTCCATGGCAATTTCATAGGCGCTTTTTATTTTATCACTCATTGCTTCCAACCTCCTGTTGGCAATTATGCTGCAGTTTATTCTTTGCTCTGCTATACCATTTTATCAAAAAAGCAACCAAAAAGACAAGTCTTCCGCTTATCTTTAACAAATTTTGTTTTCAAGAAAAAACCCCCGCCAGCACCGGACGGGGTCAAGTCTCGGCTCTATCTCCCTCCGGGAGATCTCGCTGATTAGCTTCAGGTGCTTCCTGATCCCCGGGCTTTGAGTTGAAAAATAATTATAAGCGACAGTATAAAAATGGCAATCCCGGCAGTAATAATATTTTCCCAGATCAGTACCCTGCCTTCTAGAAAAATTGGATTCTCTTCACCAAAATCAAAATCCCAGCGGAGCGAGCGGGCATCATCTCCTGCCAGTTCGGCATTATGATCAACGGGGCGGAAAGGCAGGTTGAGAGTCAGCCCCATCTCAAACCGATCATAAAACATCTCAGAGAGCAGCAGAGAAAACTGCTCCGGTAATTCTATATTCTCCTGGCGGAGATCCAGATTATAATCAACCCGGAAGATCCGGGTAAAAAGACCCTCTTCGATAGAAAAATCCAGTCTCTCCTCCTGCTCAGCAATTATCTCAGCGATTAACTCTTCATCTTCTAACTCTTCCAGATTGTCAACCTCTTCTCCTCTCTCCTCTAATTCCTGCTGGAAACGGTCACTGCTTAAAAGAAAGAAGAGAGCCAGCTCATCACTCAACTCCTCCAGATCAGCAAATTCCTTGGACAGCAATAGCCCGCTGAAGTTGTCCTCCTGATAATCATCCACTGAGTAATTGCGTTCCCGGGCCATCTCCTTCAGTTGATCCAGAGTATCTCCTCGCAGCTGCAAAAGCCCGTAGATGGTATTATCGACTCCCAGATCGTACTGCAGCTGACCGCTGCCATCCATCTCCAGATCAACCTCGGCCTCCATTCTGAGACAGCCTGCTGATACCAGCAGTACCAGCAGGATTACAAAGGTAAATTTAATCTGCCTGTTCATAAACTTAACCTGCCTTCCTAAAACTTTAGCTGCCAGAGGCCTGAGCCTCAGTCATCAGCTTCTCCATCTCTTCCCTGCTCCGGGTTGAGGGCAACCCAACTCCAATGTATTTTATATTATGTCTCTCCACCTCATCCCGGTGGTAGACATTGCGCAGATCGAAAAAAATCGGCTCCGATAGGAGCTGATATACCCTTTCCAGGTTGAGCCGGCGGAACTGATTCCATTCGGTTATCAGCACCAGGGCATCGGAGTTTTTCATAACATCATACTCATTGGCGCAGTAGATTATATCCTTCTCATGCTCCTTCAGGCTATCTGCTGCTGTGGTAATAGCCTCGGGGTCAAAAGCTCTTATTGCTGCTCCCCGGGAAATAAGTTCGGGAAGTATCGTCAGAGCCGGAGACTCCCTCATATCATCGGTTTCCGGCTTAAAGCTCAAGCCCAGAACACCCAGAGTCTTACCGCTAAGATCCTCTCCCAGCTCCCTGGTTATCTTGGCTACCATGTGATGTTTCTGCCTTTCATTGGCTTCAATCCCGGCTCTGATAACCTTGAGATCAATCCCCACATCGTCTGCTATATTAACAATCGCTCTGGTATCCTTGGGAAAACAGCTGCCGCCATAGCCCGGTCCGGCATGGAGAAACTTATCACCTATCCGACCATCCATCCCCATAGCCCGGGCTACAGTCTGAACATTGGCATTGACTTTTTCACAGAGGCGAGACATCTCATTGATAAAGGAAATCTTGCTGGCCAGAAAGGCATTGGAGGCATATTTAATCGTCTCTGCTGTTTCCAGATTGGTAAAGACAAAGGGCACATCATTTAAATAAAGCGGCCGGTAAATCTCTGTAAGAATATCCCGGGAGCGCTCATTTTCAGTGCCGATTACCACCCGATCTGGGTGGGTAAAATCATGGACCGCTTTGCCTTCACGGAGAAATTCGGGGTTGCTGACCACATCAAAATCAAACTCCTCCCCCCTCTTATCCAGTTCTTGCTGGATTACTTCAGCCACCTGTCGTCCTGTCCCGATGGGAACCGTAGATTTATTAACCACAATCCGAAAACCATCCATATTCTGCCCCACAGAGCGGGCCACCTTAAGCACATTGGTAATATCAGCCCTTCCATTCTCATCAGGGGGTGTCCCCACTGCAATAAAAATTACCTCGCTTTCCTCAATCGCTCCAGCGGTATCGGTAGTAAAGGTAATCCTATCATCTCTAAGGTTGCGCTCCAGCAGTTCCTGGAGGCCCTGTTCATAGATAGGAACCTCTCCCCGCTTAAGCTGCTCGATCTTTTCTTCATCGATATCAACATTGATTATGGTATTGCCGAAGTCAGCCAGACAGACTCCCCCTACCAGGCCGACGTATCCTGTGCCCATTATGCTTATTTTGTTTTTATACAATTTTATCTCCCCCTCAAACAGAATATTTGCTGGTTTATGCTGCTGTTTGCTTTTGACCTGATGCTTTATGATAAGATCCTAAGTACTGTTACCTGTTCTCAGCAGACCCGACTGTTACATTAAAGCTGTCTGTCTCACAGCCGGTAAACTTCTTTAATATAGGCAACTTCCGCTGCCAGTCCGGCAGCCAGATCTACTTCAGGTGAGAAACCCAGCAGTTTTTGCGCCCGGCTGAGATCGGCGGAGGTATGGCGGACATCTCCTCTGACCCGGGACTGATAGACCCTGGTGGCCTTTTCGCCGGTAATATCTTCAATCAGAGCGATAGCTTGGTTCAAGGTGGTCCTCTTTTTACTGCTGCCGATATTAAATATTTCTCCCTTTAGTCTGCTTTCAGCTGCCAGCAGATTGGCCTCAACTACATCATCAATATAGGTAAAACTCCGGGACTGCTCTCCGTCACCAAAAATAGTTATCTTCTCACCGGAGAGTACAGCCTTAATAAAGATATGAAATGCCATATCGGGACGCTGCCTCTCACCAAAAACAGTGAAATAGCGCAGAGAAATAACCGGGAGCCCAAAATTGTGATAATAGAGCTGACAGAGGTTCTCAGCAGCCAGTTTGGAAACACCGTAGGGCGAAACCGGCCTGGTTCTGCCCTCCTCCCGCATAGGTAGATCATCGGTCTCACCATAGACCGAAGAAGATGAAGCGTAGATAAATTTTGCTATTCCAGCTTCCCGGGCTGCGTCCAGCAGCTGCTGGGTCGCCAGGATGTTGCTGCTGGAATAAATCGAAAATTCTTCCCCCCAGCTGGCCCGCACCCCGGCCTGAGCCGCCTGATGGAAGACCCAGTCCATCCCCTGGAGGATTTCAGGCAGATCCAAATCCAGAAGATCCCCCTCCAGCAGAGTAAAGTTTTCTCTTTCCTTTAAATGCCTGAGATTAAATTCCTTCAGCCGCCGGGAATAATAATCGCTGAAGCAGTCGATCCCCAGCACCTGGTGGCCCTCGGACACCAGCCTTTCAGAGAGCCGGGAGCCGATAAAACCGGCGGCACCTGTCACCACTGTCTGCAATTTTATCCCTCCAGATTCTGACCTCATTCCTGAGCCTGTTGAAATCCCCCGGTTTTTTTATCAGCTGATTGCTTCCCCTCCAAAAATCTTCGATCAAAAACTGCTTCCCTGATATTAGTCCTATTAGGCTCATAGGTCTCAACCAGTCCGGTGAGGCCCTGCACTATTGCCCCGGGGTTACCCTGATCCAGCTGAGTCTCCAGTTCCTTAATATCTCCAAGCAGGTTCTCATTGCAGCAATCCTTTAAATCGCTGATAAATATTCTTTCATGTTCGGTAGCAATATTATTCTCCTGATCATTTAAAAGCTCTTCATAGAGCTTTTCTCCTGGCCTTAAACCGGTAAACTCAATCTCAATATCCTCCCCGGGAATTAAACCTGAGAGACGGATTAAATCTCTGGCCAGATCCAGAATTTTTACCGGCTCTCCCATGTCCAGAACAAAAACTTCACCGCCGCTGCCCAGAGAACCGGCCTGAATTACCAGCTGGACAGCTTCAGGTATAGTCATAAAATATCTTTCCACTTCGGGGTGGGTCACAGTGACCGGCCCTCCCGAGGCTATCTGCTCTTTAAAGATCGGCACCACACTGGCACAGCTGCCCAGCACATTGCCAAAACGGACTGCCATAAAATTGGTCTTTGACCTCTGGTTGTGCTGCTGGATTATCATTTCTGCAACTCTCTTGCTTGCTCCCATAATATTGGTGGGATTGACCGCTTTATCGGTGGAAATCAGGACAAATTGTTCTGTTTTATATTGTTCAGCAGCTCTAACCGTATTTAAGGTGCCAAATATATTATTTTTCACTGCCTCTCCGGGATTCTCCTCCATCAGAGGAACATGTTTGTGGGCTGCAGCATGAAAGACAACTGCGGGCTTATAGCGGGCAAAGACATATTTAAGCTTATCCTGATCTCTGACACTGCCGATTACCGGAACAATCGGCAGCTGAGGAAATTGCTGCTCCAGCTCCCGCAGCAGTAAATAGGTCGAGTTTTCATAGATATCAAGTATTATCAGTCTCTCAGGGCTGTATTCTACTATCTGGCGGCAGAGCTCCGAGCCGATCGATCCTCCTCCCCCGGTCACCAGCACCGTTCTGCCCCTGAGAAATGAAGAGATCCTGTCACTTTTTAAATCCACCGGATTGCGGCGCAGCAGGTCTTCCACCTTAACTTCCCGGAGCTGATTCAAGCTGACATTTCCGTTAATTATCTCATAAACCCCGGGGACAGTCTTAACTGAAACCCCCGGCTGGCTGCTCAATTCGTAGATTTCCTTAATTTCGCTGCCGGGAGCTGAAGGAATAGCTATGATAACCTCAGTAACCCCAAACTCCTCAATCAGGTCAGGTATATCATGGCGGTTGCCGAGCACCTGTATGCCATGAATTTCCAGGTCCTTCTTTTCGGGATCGTCATCTATCAGCCCCACTATTGCCTTGTTTAGCTCGGGATGCTTGTGAACTTCTCTGATGATCATCTCGGCGGCATCTCCGGCTCCCACCACCAGAACATAGGTTGAAGGTTCAGAGCTGATCTGCTGCTGCTGATAATAATCCTTTATCAGCCTGAGAGCAAACCTCAATCCCCCAAGAATAAAGATTAACACCAGAAAGTTAATCAGAGGAATGCTGCGGGGCAGATCAACCTGCCAGAAAAAAACATAGGTCATAAAAAAGAGATTTATGGCAGCAGAACTTTTCAAAATCGAAAGCAGCTCACCGATACTGGCATACTTCCAGACTCTGTTATAGAGGTGGGAAAAATAAAAGGCTGTAGCCCCTATCAAGGTTATCACCGGAAGATATATGTAGTCAAAATAATTTAACCAGCCGCTTTCAAAGCGCAGATAAAAACTCAATATCAGACAGAGATTCAGCAGCAGCAGATCTACCACAATTAATCGATTTCGAGTATAAAATTTTTTTAAATACTTTAGCATAAAAAACCCTCCTGCCAGCACCGACACCGGTGTCCGTGCTTACTCTAAAAACTTAAATTAACTGGTTTAGTCTTGTTCCGGGAATTCCAACTGGCAAGTTTCACCGCCCTGCTTTCTCTGTATATGCTTGAAATTATTTCAAACCTTGATATCTGCTTTTTCTCTTTGCAGCTTCTCTTAACAGAATATCTATAAATACGGTATATACACCCATCAGCATAACTGCTTCGAATATAAATTAATATATATTATGCCTTACAGTATATCTATTAAACAATCACCGGCAAAATCCTGCCTGCTTAATCTCATTATTTCAGGCATGAAGCTCTACAATATCTTGATCCTGCAGTACATAATCTCTGGCCACCGGCTGGCCGGGAAATTTCGAGGATCCCCAAACACAGGCTTTTTCCAGATTTTCGGCAAAATCTTTATGGACAGCCCGGGCAAAGTCCAAAACAGTGCTGCCCCGGGACATGGTAAAGGGGCTGTCATACTCAGGTTCTCTGCCGGGTGCTTTGCTGTAAATCCTGATTATTCCCAGCCTTTCAAAGAATATCTCGGGAAGCTTATCAAGATTATCCCCCTCTGTACAGGAGATGGTAATAATATTAATCTCCGGAAAAAATTCCTGGACCACCTCCAGATTGTCCCGGGCTTCAGAGGCATCAATCCCGGTGGCAATCACCATAAGATCTTCTCTGGTAAAGGCCTGAACCCCCTCGGGCACCTCCTCACGGACTATTCTTTTCTCTTCCAGAAAATCAAGAGTTCCAGCAAGCTGATCCAGACACCTGCCAGTAGCTGCAGAGATCACAATTACCGGAAAATCAGCGGCCTGAATGGCTCCAATCAGCTGGCCTGGAACATCCTCCGGGACCAGCGGGGGAGTATCTATCAGCTGTATCTGAATGTTGTCATAGGGAACCATACCGGCAGCTGGAAGTGAGGTGGTAAAGGGATATCCTGCAACCTCCACACTGGCATTGGTCAGGGCAGCTACTATCGATGATTTCCCGGTATTGGGAAAACCCAGAAGTATAATCTGCCCTGCTCCCATTTTTTCAAAACGATAGGGATTGTAGGTCGCTGTTTTTTTGGACTTCTTTTCCTTCTCCTTTTTAGCATTGGAAATTCTCTTTTTAATATCGGCCTGCAGCTTATCAGTACCCTTATGCTTGGGCATAACAGCCAGCATCTCCTGAAGAGCAGCAATCTTTTCCTCCGGAGTGCTGGCCTCTCGATAGGCTTCCTCTGCTTCATAATATTGTGGTGGCAGATTGGCGGGCACTGTCTTCACCTCCCTGATGTAGACATACCTCTCTGATCGCTGGATAGGAAAAGGTGCCTGATCCCACAAAGTCATAGCGGCTGGGATGGGGGGCCGTAATAATCATATTTTTCCTTTTTTTCTCGCCTTCAGGTTTTTCTAAATCTACTCTTCCCTCTGCTCTGATAAGATCACTATATTTTTGAGCCTTCCGACCCCAGAGAAGCCAGTACTTCTGCTGAGCTGATCCAGCCAGGGCAGCAATTACCGCCCTGATAAAGCCCTGCCAGAGCTGTTGATGGCTTCCTGGCTCTCCTCTCCGGACGGTTAAAGCAGTATTAAGGAAAAACACGCCCTGCTTCTCCCAGGCCTGAAAAAGTTCTGCTGGAGGCAAAATTTCCGGGACCTGGGGTAGATTCTGACGAACCTCTCTGAGCGAAGGGCAGCTTTTAAGCCTCCTGCTCTCCCGATAGAGTTCCTTGAGGATATTGCGCAGCGAGGCATTTTTAGTCTTTTCCTGCCAGCTCTCATATCCCTTAACTTCAAAGGATCTGCCGGTAGCTGTCCCAGGCTGAGGATAGGGGTCCTGACCCATGATAATAATCCTCCGGCTTGCCTTAGGTTTCTGAAAAATAACAAAAACTCTTTCCGGCGGAGGTTCAAAATCTTCCCCTTTTATCCTCTCTCCTATCTCCTGAAGTTTTTCCTGGTTCTCACTAAAAATAGGAACCCAGCTTGGATGAACTCTAATTTTTGTTTCAGCAAATTCAAAGAAATAATTTTCTGGCATGCGTACCTCCTGCTTATCCTTTCTTTGCCTGCTCAGTTTGATCTCTTGCCCGTTTTCTCAAATAGTTTAAGATATCGCCTGGAATTTTCTGTCCATCAGGAACCCTTTCCTCAAAATTCTCCTGGCGATAAAAATTAAGCAAAGACTCTGTAAATTCGCTGCTGTATTCTCCTGAGATGTCTCCCTGATAATAGCCCATCTCCTGCAGCAGCCTCTGAACTTCCTCCAGCAGCTCTCCCTTAAGTTCCAGCATCTCAACATCTCTTTCTGAAAAATAAAGATCGAATAGTTCCAGCAGCTCGGCCAGTCTGATTATCGGCTCGGGATGATCATCGACCCTGAGATCAATAAATTTATCGGTGAGCCCCCCATAACCTCCCTTTTCTTTATAGACCAGGAGGGCAGCTGACTGCTTGCCCCGGCGATCTCCTCCGGCTCTATCAGCAGCCTCCAGAGCAGCCAGTAATCGGTCAGCCAGCCTTCCCTGCTCATTCTGAAAGGTTTCAGCCAGAGCGGTTACCGTCTCCCTGTTGACCAGAATATTTCCCTGAGCAGCAAAGTTTTCTCCAGCAGTGCCTCCGGCCCATTCCAGGCAGTTTTTTCCAGTGAAGGTCGCTGACCGGCCGTCGGCATCTATAATTCCCACCTGGCGCTGATCCGAAGCTTCATCTTCCTGAATCAGCTGCTCAACTGTTTCCTGGGGGGATAGCCCCCTTTCCAGCAGTTCAAGCCCCCGGGGGCCATAGGCCGGATTGGCCAGGGCCTGGGTAGCTACCGCGCCCACCCCGAATTTTATATGAGGCACAATCGCTCCGGCAGCTAAAAACTTAGACTGTACTGCGATTCCTAACTCTCCGGTCTCAGGATCAAAGCCGGCCAGAGAAAAGGTTGCTGTTTTAATGCTGTTCATGATTTTACCTCCTTTTTTTAATAATAACATATTTTTAGATATGTTTCATAAAGGATTTTTAGAGTTTTTGAAGAACTAATACTATAAAAGAGACTAAAAAGTTTGCCATTTTAAAAAAATTTTGTCAGACAGGGAGTGAGGAGAAGTGGAGAAAAGATCAGGTTTTTTACAGTATCTCAGAAAAATCGCAGTTATAATTATAGTTATTCTAACAGCATTAATTCTCCTGCCCGGCCAGCAGATTTTAGCAGCTAATCCTGATGGGGTTTTAAATCTAACAGAAAAACCGGATTATATTTTGGGCGGCCATCCTGATACAGTCCGGGCTACTGCCTGGTCTCCTGAACAGGAAGTATTTGCCAGCGGAGGAGCCGATGGTAATATTATTCTCTGGGAGGCCGACACTGGAAGAATTCATTATGTGCTCTCAGGCCACACCAGTTCTCTCAATGCCATTAAATTTTCTCCCGGAGGTGAGTTCCTGGCCAGTGCTGGAGCCGATGGAACTATCAAAATCTGGAATATCACCAGCCTGGAAGAAGAAAGGACTCTGACAGGCCACACTGACTGGGTTACCGATCTCGACTGGTCACCAGAGGGGGATTACCTGGTCAGCAGCAGCTGGGACCGGACTGTAAGGATCTGGAATGCATCATCGGGGGAAAACCTCTTCACTTTTGATGATTATCCAGGCTGGGTGAGAGCGGTCAGCTGGTCCCCGGAGAAAAATTTAATCGCTAGCGGCGAGGGCCAGGAGATTAAGATTAGAGACCTGGAAACCGAAGAGATTGTCGCTGAAATTTCTGATAGATACAGCCGGGGAAGGATTACAGCTCTAAGCTGGTCCCCGGAGGGTAAGCTTTTAGCTGCTGGAGATGATTCCGGAACAGCCCGAATAATTAATTCTGAAGACTGGTCAACCCAGAAAAGTCTGGATCCTGCAGCCCGGGCAGTAAACAGTCTGAAATGGGCTCCTGATGGCAGGATGCTGGCTGCCAGCGGCGATCACCGCGAGATTAGCCTTTATTCCATAAACAACTGGGAGGAAAAAAGACTTAAGGGTCATAGTGAATATGTGCCCAGCCTGAGCTGGTCCCCCGCTGGAGATAGACTGGTCTCAGGCAGCCGGGATCGTTCAGTCCAGGTCTGGTCGCTGGAAGATCTTGCTGCCATCTATTCCCGGGAAGGCCATACCGATATGATTAACAGCCTGAAATGGGCTCCTGATGGCAGTTACCTGGCCAGCAGCAGCGAGGACAATACTATCAGGCTCTGGCAGCCACCTGAGCCCGACAGCAAAAAACACCTGCGCGGCCATATCAATCCTGTTGAGGATATCTCCTGGGCTCCCGACAGCCGCATCCTGGCCAGCGCCAGCCAGGATGAAGCTGTAATCGTCTGGGATACCGCAGAGCTTAAAAGGATGTATATAGCAGGTGATCACCGCAGAATATTCCGCACCGATATTTTTCTGCCCCGGGGCCGGGAAAAAACTACCCATGAGGACTGGGTTTTTTCAGTCAGCTGGAGCCCTCAGGGTGAATTTCTGGCCTCAGCCAGTTATGATGGTACAGTTGGCATCTGGAAGGCTGAAGATGGCAGTAAAGCAGATATTTTAAAGCATGAATCCGGCTGGGTTCGCAATGCCTGCTGGTCCCCCGATGGCAGTGAGTTAATAAGCGGAGGAGAAAGTGGTGGTATTCATATCTGGTCCGCTGAAGGAGAGCTGCTGGAACAGTTTGGCAGGGAAGCAGGAGAAATTCGCAATCTAAGCTGGGGAAGAAATCAGCAGGATCTCCTGGCCAGCAGCCATTATGATCATTCCATCCGCCTCTGGGACTATGCCAGCAGGGAAGAGCTGGACCGGGTTAGCGGAGTGGGAATCGCCTTTGACCTGGTCTGGTCTCCAGCAGGGGATTACCTGGCTGCTGCTCTGGAAAGTCGTAAGTTTAAAATCTGGCAGCTATCAGATAGTGGACTGGGAGAGGAGACCAGTGTAAAGCTGCCGGGTTTCACCTCTCTTTCTCCCCGGGCTATCAGCTGGTCTCCTGACCAGTCAAAACTGGCAGTCAATGATGGAAACTTCATTCTGATCTGGGAGATAGAACAGCCCTGATCATAAGCTAAAAGCAGCTATCATTCGCCAGCTGGCAGAAAAAATAATACAGGGCAGAAAACCTGCAGAAACCTTTTTTCAGTCGGACTGCAGGTTTTTTTCTGCCAAACTATAAATTTCTACGACAAGAGCTAAAATCTGTCATCTTCAGATAAAAATAAAAAATACAGCAAAAATCCCGGCCAAAAATATTTTTTCGACAAAATAAGCAGGAATTTTTGTCTTTATGTTTAATTATATTTAGTGAAATACCAATCAAAATATATTTGCCAGCATTTTTCCCGGGGCAGTTACCTACCCCATTCCCTCAGCAGCACCCCCTCAGTTCTGCCCCGGGAATTTTTTCTCTTTTTCTAGATAATAATACTGCTCCTTCCTCATTTTTAAATTTTAATGCCCTGCATCAATTTTTCTCATAATTTTCTCGAGAATTTCTGCTATACTTTTGCTGAACTCCGGCAAATTTTTAAATGAGACAGCAAAATCCAGTTAAAGACAGAAAAGATGCCTGTGAGTTTTCTTTTCAGCGGAGAAAAATTTCAGAGCTTAAATTTAAGTTTCTGACAGTAATGAGGCAGTTTGATTTTCCAGCCATAGTGCCTTATGATAGGATAAACCAAGAAACAATCACCCTGTTGAAATTTTTCTGGCTTTGCCTGGTCTTACTATGCTGTCAGAAAAATATCAGCAGTGATAAACCCTTTCTGCCGCCTCCGGAGGTGAAAAAATGCCACAACTAATTGCAGTTCTGATGCTTATAGCTGGAGGAGCCCTGCTTTATTCTCTGATAAGTAAAAAACTCAAAATCACAAATCGCCGAGAACCCATTATCAAATAGCAACCTGCCTGGTTATTAAGCTTTAAATCACAAAAACCCGCAGTGGATTTTATACCGCTGCGGGTTTTTTATTGAGATTTATATTATTTTTATCTTACAGGCTAAAGGCTGAAAGGAACAGGTCGAAGGGGGGCTTATCCTTTGACTCCTCCCCCGGAGAGAAAACCGGTGACGATATGATCCTGAACCAGCATAAAAAGGATAATTATCGGAATTGCGCCCAGCATAGCTGCTGCCGAAAAGACTCCCCAGCGACCCCCGTAGTCTTCAGCCACAAAGAGATGGAGCCCTACTGCCAGCGTTAACCGGTCGGTGCTGTTAAGAAGCACCCGGGCCAGCACATATTCAGAATAACTGCCAATAAACTGTATGACAAAGATCACACCCAGGATTGGCTTGGAGAGCGGCAGTATTATCCGGTAAAATATCTGAAAACCGCTGGCTCCATCGATAAAAGCGGCATCCTCGATTGAACGGGGTATGGTATCCATATAACCCTTCATCAGCCAGGTGTTGACACCGATTGCTCCCCCCATATAGGTTATAATAACCGCCGGGTGGGTATTGATTCCGATGGCCGGGAAGATAGTCTGGACATTTAGGAAAAGCAGATAAATAGCAACCATAGCCAGCATCTGGGGGAAAACCTGGACCAGCAATATCATGAAAAGCCCGTTACGCCTCCCCCAGAAATTAAAGCGGGAGAAGGGATAGGCTGCCAGAGTTGTCAGAGCCACCGAGCCAAAGGAAGCAATCAGAGCAATTTTAACGCTGTTGATAAGCCAGGTGGCAAAGGGGTGCTGCTGGCTGGTAAAGAGGGTTTCATAATTGCTGAAACTAATTCTCTCAGGAATCAGGGGCTGACCCACCAGGGTATTGGCCGGATTAAAGGAAGCTGAGAGAGCCCAGAGAATAGGAAACATACAGAATGCTATCATCAGCCAGATAACGGCGTGTTTTGCAATCTTCATCCAGGTAGGTGTATAGTTATTCATTCTCCTTAACCTCCTCCAGGGCACCGGTAAACTTAAAGTTAAACCAGGTAACCGCTGCTGTGATAAAGAAAATCAGCATGGTAACAGCTGCCGCCAGACCAAAATCCGAACCTCTGCCGGCTTCAAAGGAAAGCCGGTAAGTGTATGAAATTAAGATATCTGTACCTCCAGCCGGGGTCTGAGCTCCGGCAATGGCCGGCCGTCCCTCATTAAAAAGATATATCACATTAAAGTTATTAAAGTTAAAGGCAAAGGAGGCTATTAAAAGAGGCCCCAGAGCCACCAGAACCAGCGGCAGAGTTATATAACGAAACTGCTGCCAGCGGGAAGCCCCGTCAATAATCGCTGCCTCGTAGAGGTTTCCAGAGATACTCTGCAGAGCTCCCATTGAAAGCAGCATCATATAGGGAAAGCCCAGCCAGAGATTTACCAGCACCAGGGCGACCCGGGTCCAGAAAATATTATGCAGCCAGGGTATGGAGCTCAACCCAAAGTTAACCAGCATTCTGTTAACAATACCCACCGTCGGATTAAACATCCCCCGCCAGATCAACACTGAAATAAAGGCCGGAATAGCATAGGGCAGAATCAGCAGTACCCGGTATAATTTAACCAGCTTCATAGACTGATCATTTAATAAAATCGCCAGGAAAAGTCCCAGGCCAAAGGTAGTAATGACACTCAAAAGAGCCCATTGAAAGGTCCAGACAAAAACTCTTAAGAAGGGCCTCGATACTCTGGGATCGGTAATAAGCTCCTGATAATTATCCCAGCCCAGATAGGTTCTAAAACCCGGAGAAAGCCGTTCTCCCTCATCATTGGTGAATCTACCCTCAACGGGGCGGTATTCCTCATTGGTTCTCAAATCAACCATCACATCCCGGGCTTCATCATATTCAAAGGCCGGTCGATAGAGAGCAAAGCTGTTTAAATCTCTCATCCTCATCTCGCTGTCATTATAACTGAAACGCATCTGCTCAATAACGGCCACATTCTGGATTATATCCGCTCTTTCCAGCCGCTGATTTCCATTAATTTCATCAATCTCACCATCTCCGGTGGTGTCAAGCAGCCTTTCATCTTCCCGGATTACCTCTTCTATCTCACCTTCAATCCCCAGAAAAAGTCTGCCATCCTCCTGATCCTCAAAGAGAAGTTTAAGCTCTTCAATTTCATCCTGTTTGAAAGCCTTAAAATCAAACTCCCGGGGATCCTCGGGACGATAATATTGAGCTTCAATTCGGGAAATTGCCTGTTCTTTATTAAGAATATGCCCGGTGCCGTAATTGGTAAAAGAAATATATACAGTATATAAGAGCGGAAAGACAACCAGCAGAATCATAAAAACTGTTCCTGGCAGGATATATTTAGCTGGATAGGTCTTGCTGGATAGATAGACATAATTAATTATTATAATTCCCACAACCAGGACTGCCAGTATGGGATAATTGCGCTGGACAAATAAAATTATTGCTGACCAGACAGCCAGAGCATTAAAAATTGCCAGCAGGGCAATTTTTAAAATATGCTTCTTATCAAAACTTGCCACAAAAAAACCTCCTTGCTCTAGAAAAATAAAAAAACTTCCGGGAATACTAACCCCGGTTTGTTAAAACACTGCCAAAACGAAAGCACTGAGGGTTTGAGCCGGCATTCTTCCAAGAAGAATGCCGGCTTTTTGCCCTAAATTACCTCAGCTGTGGTAGATGATTTACTTATAATGCTGAATCTAAGAATTTAGCTCAAAAAATACCAGCTAAAGGAATAATTATTCTATTGAAGCTCTGATCTGCTCGACGGCATCATCCATGGCAGCCTGGACTCCCTGCTCCTGGGTAAATATGAGAGATAGGGCATCCTCCCAGGCGCCCCAGACAGCAGCCATTTCTGGAATATCTGGCATCGGAGTACCTTCGGCACCGCTTTCCAGAAAACCCTGGGTTATCTCATCATCAGCAGCCAGCTCAGCAGCAGCCTTGTGCACCGGAGGACGGGGCTCGGCCTGATAGATCCGGTACATGGTATCTTCGGTGGCCACCAGTTCAGTCAGGAGTGCCTGAGCCAGCACTCTGTTTTCACTAAAGGAGCTGATCATGAAGCCATGCACACCGACAAAGGGTCTGGGATTTTCCCCTTTCATGGTGGGAATGGGAGCTATTCCATAGTCTATCCCGGCATCATCCAGAGCAGGCTGGAGCCAGGGGCCTCCCACTGTCATGGCCAGATCTCCGGTAGTTAAAAGACCTTCCATGGTATCAAAGTCAACATAGGGCACAGATTCATCAGCATAAAGATCATTAAGCATCTCCAGTCCTTCAACTGCCCCTTCGTTATTTAAACCGATGTCATAGGGGTCATAAACTCCCTCTTCGGCATCATAATGGAAGACATAACCACCCAGAGCTGTCATAAAGGGATAGGTGTGATAGGGGTCAGGCTGAGGCATGGTATAGCCGTATTTGTCTTCCTCAGCAGATATCTCCCTCACCAGAGCTGCAAATTCTTCAAAGGTTTCCGGGGGCTCGGGCACCAGATCCCGGTTGTAAATCAAAGCAACTGATTCCAGAGTATAGGGCACTCCGTAGAGGTTTTCCTCATAGGTAAAGGCATCGAGGGCAACCTCTTCAAAGTCATCGTAAAATACTCCGGGTACATCAAGAGGCTCAACCAGGCCATTTTCAATCAATTCACCCAGCCAGTCATGGGCACCGATGAAAATATCAGGTCCCTCTCCGGCCGGCGCTTCAACAGCCAGGTCATCAAGAATATCGCCAAAGGCTTTCTCCACCAGGGTAACAGGCACTCCGAATTCCTCTTCAAATTCAGGCACCAGATCTTCCAGAACCTCAACCCGGTTGTCATCGGCCCAGATTATGAGCTCACCCGGAGTTGAAGCTGCTGCCGGAGCGGTTAGACCAATAACAAAGGCCACCGCAATCAATACTGCCAGTAATTTTTTCATTAAATTCCCCTCCTGTAATAATTTTTATGCTGCCGCTTATTGTAGAAGAAAATCTTTTAAAACCAAATTAAAAATTTGCCAGTTTTTAAAGTTTAACAGCGGAAACTACTAAACACTTAGTTTCTCAGAGCAAAACTGAATCTCTCCAGACAATTTCTGTCGGTATGATAACCTCCTCTCCCTGATATTTATGGTCCTCAATTATGCTGATCAGCATTCGAGCAGCTCTCTCTCCCATTTCTTTGATCGGTATTTTTACTGTAGTCAGGCCGGGATTTACCAGAGAAGCTGCTGGAGTATCATTAAATCCAATAATTCCAATATCATCCGGCACCTTCCAGCCCCGGGCTTCAGCTGCTCTAAGAGCCCCCAGAGCTAGCAGATCATCGGCCCCAAATATTAAATCAATCTGCTGCTGACCTCTGGCCAGTAAATTATGAGCTTTCTTAATTCCTGCTTCATAGGAAAATTCTGCATAACTGATAAGTTCCGGACGGAAAACCAGACCAGCTTCGGCCAGCGCTTCTCGATAACCCTGCAGTCGATCCTGACAGACCACATAATCTTTCGGGCCTGAAAGAAAGGCAATATTGCTGTACCCCTTTGCTATCAACTCTCTCACGGTCTCTTTAACCGCTTTAATATTATTATTATCCACTCTGGGAATTTCTTTGTGCTCCTGGCTGCGCCCCACCAGCACAAAGGGATAATTTTCTCTGACCAGGGTGGTGATTATCTCCCCACTGGTTCGAGAAGCCATCAAAATCAAGCCCTCTACCTGTCTTTTTTTTAACAGATTTAAGGCCTCTCTGGTTTCAGATTCGTAACTGTCTGCAGAAGTGAGCATTAAACTGAAATTTTCCTGCTGAGTAACAGCAGCAATACCCTGAATTATATCGTTAAAAAAGGGGTTAGCTAGAGCCCGGTCGGTGGGGCGGGCCATTACCAGTCCAATGGAATTGCAGCGCTGATTGACCAGACTGCGAGCAATTGCATTGGGATGATATCCCAGGCTATCCATCACAGCCCGTACTCTCTCCTTGGTTTCGCTGCTGATTTGAGAACTATCGCTGATAACCCGGGAAACCGTTGACGGTGAGACTTCAGCTACCCGGGCCACATCTTTAATTGTCACCTGATCCATTCTTTATCATTCCAATCCTTTTTCAGCTTATATTTAGTTGAACTGGTTGAACTGTCAATAAACTTCCTGAATATGCTTTGATAATAAGCCCTTTAAGTTCCAAATAAACTTCCGAACCAGACTGACAGGAGGCTACCAGAAGCTCTTCTATTTAAAGAGCCAAAAATACAAACAGGTTTATCTTCTCTTTTAAGCTCAATTCTTGTTAGAGGTCTGATTAACTAGTGGTAGTTAAGGATAATTAAGAAAGAGAGCATAGTTCATTCATATTAACCAGAGATTTCTGTAATAAATAAAATATTTCAGAAACAGTAATTAGTAGAAGATTCACAAGGAAGAGATGCAATTTTTAAAAGTGCTGCCAGGCAAACCAAATTTCGGCCTAATTTGCTCTCTCAAACGTTTGCGTAAAGAATTTTTTAAAAATTGTCTTCACTACCATTATAATGAGCGCTATACTAATTGTCAAATAATCTCAGCAAAATTTCTCTATTTTTTAAAATGAATGGAGGATTAATCTTATCGTTAAAGAATTTATTATTAACAGGAAGCACCTGTCCGTCTTTGCCAGCAATTGACAGCAAAAAAAGAGTGTGAATGTTTATGGAAAACTCTTTTAAAGGTAATGTCAAAAGATCTATGAAAGAACACTTCAAGAAGGAAAGGAGGGGAAATTTATGGTTAGCAGCCGCTATCTGGCCCAGGAGCTCTTTCAAGGTCTGGGGCCTGAAGGTCAGAAAAAACTGGAGAAAAGCCGGGTGTTGCTGGTGGGCTGCGGAGCGCTGGGCAGCGTCAGTTCACAGATATTAACCCGGGCTGGAGTCGGTTATCTTAAAATCGCCGATGATGATCAGGTGGAGCTGGCCTATCTTCACCGTCAGCTGCTTTTTACCGAAAGAGATGCTGAGTTATCTACCCTCAAGGTTTATGCCGCCCGGGATTTCCTCAGCCAGGTAAACTCGGAGGTAGAAATAGAGATATTTGATAAAAAACTAACGACAGATAACGGCCCGGAACTGGCTGATGGTGTCGATCTGATTCTGGACTGTAGTGATAACCCAGAGGCCCGCCGCGCCATAGACTCCACCGCAAGAAGTGTCGGTATTCCCTGGATATATGGTGGGGTGGCGGCCTCGGTGGGCATGGTCAAGTTCGTGGCAGCTAATTCGGGAGAGTCTATCGAAAACTGGTTCGATTTCACCGCTGGCAGTGAGACCTTCTCTCCCTGCCAGGATGGGATTTTAAATACTGTCCCCCTGCTGGTTGCTACTCTGCAGAGCAATGAAGCTTTGAAATATCTCAGTGAAGCCCATGATCGGATAAATCATAAGCTGATCTACTTTGATCTCTGGGAAAATGAGTTTGAGTCTCTCGATGTTGTTTTAAATGAAGAAACAGAAGCTAAGAAAAAACAGCCGGAGTGATTTCTACAAACACCAGCAGAAGGAGCTAAAACAATGAATCTGTCAGCTCCCCGGCAGCGCCGGGAATTTCTAAAAAATCATTACGGGCAGGCCAGCCGGGAATCGGTCACTCCCTGGAAGAGGGTGAGCTCCAGTCTGAGAGGAGAAAAACCGGACCGGGTTCCCTTTGATTTCTGGGCCGTTCCCGAAGTATATGACAGCCTGAAACAGCATCTGGGAGTTAGCAGTGACCTGGAGATAGAAGAGCTGCTGGGAAGTGACTGCCGCAGGGTCACAGCAGATTATATCGGTCCTGCTCCCAGAAAAAACCCCGATGGCAGCTATATTGATCGCTGGGGAACCCATCGCCGTGAGGTAGAGCACTCCTGGGGAGGAGCCTATCAGGAATATGCCCGCTTCCCCCTGGCAGAGGCAGAAACTCCCGGAGATATCAGGAGCTGGCCGGGCTGGCCAAAACCTGAGCACTGGGATTATTCCCGGCTGCCGGAAAAAATCTCCAAGATCAACCGGAAAACCCGCTATCACATCAGGGTTGAGCTGGGCGGGATCTTTGAGCTTTCCTGGGGGCTTTATGGTCTGGAAAACTTTTTGATCGATCTGGTTGAAAGGCCGGAAATTCCCACTGCTATTATGGATTGTTTTACCGAATTTTTTCTGGCCCTGGCCGCTAGAGCCCTGAATGCTGCCGGCGATACAATTGATATTGTTTATACCTATGATGATATCGGGATGCAGAATAACCTTTTGATGTCACAGGCTATGTGGCGGAAATACATTCTGCCCCGCCACCGGAAATTGAATAAATTTATCAAACAGTATCCCGTAAAAATTATGTATCATTCCTGCGGAGCAGTCTATCCACTGATCCCTGAGCTGATCTCCGAAATGGAAATTGATATTTTAAACCCCCTCCAGCCCCGGGCCAGCGGGATGGATATGAAAAAAATTAAAGAAAATTTTGGCGGCAGGCTGGCATTTCATGGTGGTGTTGACCTGCAGCAGACCATGCCGCGGGGCAGCACCCGCGAAGTTCAGCAGGAGGCGGAGTCCCTCTGCCAAATTCTAGGTCCTGGAGGGGGCTATATCTGTGCCCCGGCTCATCATCTGCAGTCCGATACTCCTCTGAAAAATATAATCGCCCTCTATACAGCCCGGCGAGAGATTTAACCGCCGGAGAAAATCTGCTTTAGGAGGCAGAAAAAATGACAGACAGTATTAAAAATATTATCTTTGATGTAGGACAGGTTTTAATTAAATATCAACCGCTAAAAAATCTGGAAAAGGCTCTCCAGGATAAAAATCTGGCCAGGGATGTCTACGCCAAAACCTTCGGTTCTCAGGACTGGCTTAAACTGGACCGGGGCCTGGTCACCAGGAATGAACTGATAACCGAACTTGGCCAGAAATATCCTGAATTAGAGAATATCATTGCTGAATCTATCCGGAACTGGCCGGAATTTTTAGAGCCTGTTCCCGAAAATGCCGACCTATTAGAGAAACTTAAAGAGAAAGATTACCATCTTTATTATCTTTCCAACTTTCCCCGGGAGGGTTTTAAGAAGACTCAGGAAATCTTTCCCTATCTAAAAATTTTTAAAGAGGGTGTCATTTCCGGTGAAACCGGCTACATCAAGCCTGAGCCCGGTATTTACCGGGCGCTGATAGCAAAGGTTGATCTGGAGCCTTCTAATTCCCTTTTTATTGACGACCGCCAGGAAAATCTGACTGCAGCCGATAAGTTTGGTTTTAAAACGGTTCGCTATACAGCTGATACAAATTTACAGGATAAGCTCCGGGAGTATCAGATAAAAATTTAAGCTGTCTCCTAATGTTTTTGCCGGTTAAAACTGAACTCCTTTTCACCCAAGTAATTTTTTCGCCATTGCCATTGTACACCATAAGTCCCCAGAACTTAAAGAGCTGCCGCCCTACTTATCCACAGGGGGTGGATAAGCTGTTGATAACTGAATAACTGATTGGGCAGAAGAGGACAGCTTTCTCTCTCGACGATAGCTCCTGTCGAAATTTGATATATTATAATATATAACAGTCAAAGCCCCGATATCTCAAGCTTTATCGGGGCTTTTCTTGTATATTATATTTTGGATATTTCTGTTATCTTATTGATAATTATTTAAAATTAGCAGTAATTTACCCTGCATCAGGCTTTAGCTGTTATTCACAACTGCCTGTGGATAACTTTCTCTTAATGACCCCGGCCCAGCCAGGAAAGGAAGAAAAACCCCTATAATTTAGAACTAGCTGTTATTTTTTCTCTGATCAATCAGAGAATCAAATAGCTTGAGATTGTTTTCCAGCATCGATCCCCGCATCAGATCATTTATTGCCTGGCGATAATCTTCAGGTTCAACCCCGGGAATCCTTTCCTTCTCGGCCAGATGACCTATCAGCACCATGTTCTGCATTCTGGCATCATCCAGATTCTCTTTAAAAACCCGTTCCACCGAAACATCGAGTTTATCAGCCTCAGCAGCGATCCTGTCAGCCGTGATATCCTCCTCCCGGCCCAGCCTGGCTGCCAGAGTCTGCCAGGAAGTGTCATAATATATTAGCTCACCACCCCGCTTCAGATGGGTTATCATGCCCCGCAGGGCTTCGTTTCTCTCCAGAGCAATTACCATATCAGCCTGCTGCTCCCTGATCAGCGGGGTAAAGGTCTTCGATCCCAGCCGGAGATTGGAGACTACCATGCCGCCACGCTGGGCCAGACCGTGAGTATCCACCCCCCGCACCGGATAGCCGGCATAATCAGCTGCCCGGATAAGAATCTCGCTTAACATGCCTATTCCCTGGCCGCCGACCCCGATCAGATAGAGATCAAGGTTGTTATCTCTGGTTTTTTGCTTTCTACTCATCACTGCCACCCCCCTGCTCGGCAAAAACTATGGCCCGGGTCGGACAGGTCTGCAGACAGGAACCATCCCCGATGCAGAGATCATCCTGCACCCAGACCGTCCCATCTTCCTTCAGCTGAAAGGTAGGGCAGGCAAAATCACTGACACATTCATGTATCTGAACACACTCCTCCTGATCAATCTTAACCTTCCTGTCCTGATAGCTTCCCTGACGCCGCTGCTCCCGGGTAAACTTCAGCATACAGGGATGTTTGGCAATAACAGCATTAAATCCGGGGCTGGAAACAGCTTTTTCGACCATTTCCTGCAGGCGATCCTGGGCATAGGGGTCAGTTTCATAAATTTCTTTCACGCCCAGACCTTCCAGCACCTGGCGGACCGGGATGGCCTCGATCTCCTGATTGAAGTTCCTCCCGGAAGCCGGATGATCCTGATGACCGGTCATAGCAGTGGGGCCGTTCTCCATCAAAATCAGGGTCAGGTTGTGATCGTTAAAGACGGCATTAACAATTCCGGGCAGCCCGGCATGAAACATGGTGGAATCCCCCAGAAAGGCTACCCCCTTTCTCTCCTCGTTAAAAAGAGATAGACCGGCTCCGGTGCTGGTAGAATGCCCCATGGAAAGCAGAACCTCACCCATTTCATAGGGGGGAAGAAATCCCAGAGTATGACAGCCGATATCTGCCACCGTTATATCATGATTATTCAGCGCCTTTTTAATAGGATGAAAGGCTGCACGGTGACCGCAGCCCGGACAGAGCTGAGCCGGTCGGGGTGAAATGGGCAGGGAGCGTTCTTCAGTCTCCTTTTCCGGCAGCAGATCAGGCCAGCATCTTCTTAAAACCCGGGCAACCTTATCAGGGGTATATTCCCCCATCCAGTCTTCGATCCCCTGCTTGCCCAGAATTCTGGTTTTTATTTTCTCATCAAAGGCCAGGCATTTAATCTGCAGCTCCAGCACATCATCCAGCTCTTCCAGGATCTTAACCTCCTGATGCTCTCTTAAAAAATTTAAAATCAACTTCCTGTCCAGGGGTTGAACCAGCCCCAGCTTAAGAATATCAGGTCTGTTCTGGCTGTCATCGCCAAGATCCTGCAGCACATCCTGCAGCGATAGATAGGGCACTCCGGTGGTGATAATACCTCTCTTTTTATTGCCATTATCTTCAATCCGGTTAAGATCAGAGCTGCTGACATACTCTCTCAC
>PWFW01000213.1 GCA_003554225.1 Halanaerobiaceae bacterium
AGTAGAACTGTACTTACCCCTGCTCCCACAGCAGCCTGGGTTAAAGCTATATCCGGTGCCTGCAAAACATAAAAAATAACTGCAAGAGCAGTATTGCCGGCAGCCAGAATAATGATGGCATAGAGTAAATCCTTTACCTTAACAGCAATCAGGTAAAAGAGGAGCACCAGCACCAGCAATATATTTAAAAAAACTGATTCCATAATTTTATTACCCCCAAGTTATCTAACTTACCATTCAGATGCTGATCTTTCTCTTTCTTCCAGTTCATCAACTACACTGCTCTTATCCAGCTCAACACCCCGAAGATGAGCAGCCCGGGAGATGGCATGGGAACCGGCGGGGACTGTGATGAAAATAAAAAATATAATTGCCAGCGATTTTAATAAATAACTGTCTGCTCCGTTCAGCAAACCTGCTCCCAGGATCAGAGAAACAGTACCTCCCACAACAATAACTGTGCTGGCATGGAGGCGATTATAGACGTCAGGCATTCTAATTAACCCCAGAGAGCCGGTTAAGATGCAGAAGGAACCGATAATAAAGACAAAATAAGAGATCAGATTTATCACATTCCCACATCCTTTCCTTCCAGGTACTTAGAAATAGACAGAGTGCCAATGAAAGCCAGCAGAGCATAAATAAGAGCAACATCCAGGTAAATAACTGCCTGATAATGGACCCCTAAAATCACCAGAGCTGCCACCATTAAGGAAGAAAAGCTGTCAATGGCAACAACCCGGTCTGAACTGGTGGGACCCAGAACAGCCCTGATAATACATCCAGCAGCGGCCAAAAAAATTACCCCGATAACCAGCAAGAGAATCATTCGTGTATCCTCCTCAAATATTTTTCAAAGGGAACGGCCAGAGCTTCTCTAATTTCATAGGGATCTCTGGCTTCGACCTCTATCCAGTGAATATAAAGCAGAGCTTCTTCTTCATCAATATCTACAGTTAATGTTCCGGGAGTCATGGTGATGGAGTTGGCCAGTCCCGTTATCCTGTAATTGCTATCAAGATCGGTGGGGACTTTGACAATCCCGGGTTTCATGGGGAGTCTGGGATGAAGAATAATATAAATTACCTGAAGATGGGCTTTGATCTCGTACCAGAGATAGATAGGGAAGTAATAAAAGGTGAATAAAACACCTCTGAAGGTAGGGGGGAAGCCCTCTCCCCAGCTCATGCCTCTGCCGAGAAGCACTTGAGTGGAAAAGTAGGCTGCAAATAAAGATATAACCGCCCCCACAATCAATTCCTGAGGTTCGAGAGAAGCTGTTAATCCAAGCCAGAAAATAAACAGAATAAGAGATAAACTTAAAATCTCCTTTACTTTCATGTGCTACCTCCTATGTAAAATAATCAGGTGAACCAGATTTCATGCCAGCTGCCAGCACTTCGATCTTTAGTTAATATTTTAACATACGTTAATAATTTTATCATAGTTATCTTTTTTTTACAAGCATGTTTTCCCGGGATAACAATATTGAGAGAGTCTTTATATAAACAATCTGAGTTTAAAATAATCGAGGGTTAAAAGCTCAAAAAGTCTTAAAGAAAGAGGTATTAATCCAGAAGATTAAAAACAAAATAATCCTTTAACCTGCTAGAAGAAAGATAAGAAGCAATACTAAAAGAGCCAGCAAAGACCAGGAAAGATATCTGATTAAATCTCCGGAATGAATCTGAGAGATTTTTTTATCTAAATTAATGAAAGAATAACCGAGTTTGCTGAAGAAATCTCTCTGAAAAACCTTTTCCGGATGGGGTGATATATATTTTTTCAGCAGAGGGAAAAGCAGTAAGGCAGTAATAAAAGGAAGAACACCGCTTAATATGCTGGAGCTGGAAAAATACGCGACATCCGGGGAGATCTGGAATAATCTTTCTACTGCCGCTGGGTTCCAGGCAGTTAGCATCATAAAGGCAGATATTAAAACCATACCGAGCTTCATGGAGAGAGGGGGGATTTTGACAATATCAGGATCATTATTTTTGCTGAGAAAGGCAAAATAAAGAACTTTTATGAAAAGCAGAGAAGTTCCAACTCCGGCAAGCTGTAAGCCGTAATAGAGCAACTGGCTGTCAATACCTGCTTTAATTAGAGCTTTGCTGAGATAGCCATTGAAGAAAGGAAATCCAGCAATTGACAGGGTGGCAATAATTCCGGCCAGAAAGGTAAGGGGAGTTTTTTTCCAGAGATTACCCAGATCCGATAGATTTTCAAATCCGGTTGAATAGCAGATTGTCCCGGCCATCATAAAGAGAAGACCTTTATACAGAATATGATTGATTAAATGAAATAAGCCTCCTGTTACTGCAATCTGGCTGCTAAGCCCGATACCAACAATCATGTAACCGATCTGGCTTATTATCGAGTAGGAGATAATGATTCTTAAATGGGAGTGGAAGATAGCCAGCAGAATGCCGCCCAGGGCATTGAGGAGACCAAAGTAGGCAACTATATTTGTTTCCAGCTCAACTATTCTATAAAGAGCGTAAACCCCAACTTTGGAGGTATAGGCTGCCATTAAAACTGCCAGCTGAAAAGGAATTGCTGCATAGGTCTTGGGAATCCAGACATGAAAACCGAGGAAACCTAATTTAATGGCTATTCCAAAAATAAAGAAGAGCAACCCGGCCTCGGGGGGAGCAAGAATAATCTCACCGGTAAAGTTATAATTCAGAAGTATGCCAAAAAGCAGGCTCAGTCCTCCCAGCACATGAATTATAATATAATATTCGGCGGTATAGCGAAGCTTTTCTTCCACTTTGTCATAAATCAAAAAGAAAGCCGCCACAGATATAAGCTCCCAGAAGAAGAAAAATGAAATGTAATCTCCTACAAAAAGAATGGCGATGGAGGAGCCGACAAATATGTTCAACAGATTAAGTGAAGCCAGAGATAGCAGGCTGTAGCCGTATACTAGAACCAGGAGGGCAAAAAGGCCAAAGATTAACCCGATATTTCTGGAAGTTAAAGAGATATAGTTCAGGATTAACTCCAGATCGAAAAAACTGGCAGTTGTGAGAATTTTGTCCTGGGGCAAGGCAAACATTAATATAAGGGAAATAATAAGGGCTCCAGCAGTAAGAAAATATCTAATTTTTCTGGCTTTCAAAATTAAACCCAGCAGGGCAGCCAGGAGCAAAGGAAAGCCGGGATTCAGCATAAAACTGTCCTCCTCACTGTTATACTAACCGCCGATTATTATGTTTATGTAGTTGAGCTGTTCCAGAAGAAATTCCGGGGCCCGGTCGATTAAACCGGTTAAAATTGCAGGATACAAACCTAGAATGATACAGACAGCTGTCAGAGCAGCTGCTGGCAGGATTTCATTTATTTTTAAGCCGACAGCTCTGGCAGAAGATTTTTTAGATAAATCCTTTTCTCCGGTATAAATGTTGATTATTATGCTGAGATAGTAACCCAGAGATAAAAAGCTGCCCAGTATTATCATAAAACCAGGGAGCAGATAACCGGCTTCCAGTGCTGCCTCCAGGATCAGCCATTTGCTGGCAAAACCACTGAGGGGGGGAATTCCAACCATTGATAGGAGAAGCAAGACAAAGATCAGGGAGGTTTTCGGCATGATATCGGCCAACCCCTGCATTTTATTCAGCTGATAACTTCCAGCTGCCTTATGGAGATTACCGGCAGCAAAAAAGACAGCACCCTTCATTATACCATGATTTACCATGTGAAAACTGCCGGCTACTATTCCGGCCGGAGTTCCCAGGCTGAAGGCGATAATAACGTAGCCCATCTGGGCTATAGTTGAATATCCCAGCAATCTTTTGAGATTATTCTGCTGAAAAGCGGCAGCATGGCCGAAGAGCATGGAAAAAATTCCCCAGACCAGCAGAATAGTTGTTATCATGTTATCCTGAAGAAAATTCAGTCCGAATAAAATATAAAGAATCCTCATCAGAACAAAAAACTGGGTTTTAATTATCAGAGCTGAGGACAGGACATTATAGGTAATAGGAACACCAACATAGGCATCTGGCAGCCAGGTGTGGAGGGGAACAATGGCAAATTTGACTCCCAGGCCGATTAAATAGAAGGCTATTAAAATCTGCCGGGTCAAAACAGGGAGATTGCCCAGTCTTTCAGGTATCAGCACCATGTTTAAGGTTCCTGTTGCCATATAGGTTAAAATTATTGCCAGCAGCAAAAACACAGCGCTGACTGTGCCAAGCATCAGGTACTTAAAGGCTGCTTCCAGGCTGATGTCTTTATCATTATAGGCAACCAGGGCGTAGGAACTGATTGAAGTGATTTCAAAAAATACATAGAAATTAAAAAGATCGGCTGTCATCACCATCCCGGCTATGCCGACAAAGAGCACATTTAACAGCAGATAGAATTTTGCTTTATTCCGGGTGATCTCTGTCAGGGAATAAATAACACTAAGCAGGATCATTAGCCCCATGGCAGCAAAGATTACCAGGGTATAATGGTCTACCAGAATATTTATGGCTAAATCAGGCTGCCAGGAACCAAGGTTATAGCTGAAGGGCAGTCTGGTCTCCCTGTTAAATATAAAATAGAAGATTATTGCTGTGCTTGCAAGGCTGGAGGTGAAGACCAGAGGAATAATATATTTTTTGCTGAAAAAAGCAAAGAGCCCCAGGGAAAAAACTGTAAAAAGCGGGATTAATATAAGTAATATGGGCAGGTGCATAATTATCCTCCTGACAGGCAAAAAATTTTCTGCTAATAAAATGTAATTTCCAGTTAAAAATTAACCTCGCAGCTTTCTAATTTCATGGATATCAAGAGTTTGATATCTGTTATATAGCTTGATTACCAGAGCAAGCATAATGGCTGTTGTGCTGGCATTGATAACAACAGCAGTTAAACCCAGGGCCTGCGGCAGGGGATCTACAACTGTATCATAGGGCTGATCCAGAATAGGAGCTACCCCGTCAGGGATGTAGGAAATTGCCCCCAGCAGGAGAATTATGGCGGATTCGACAATGCTGATCCCGATAATAATCCTTATCATATTTTTCTGGGTTAAAACGGCATAGATTCCCATAGAGATTAAAATAGCAATTGCCGGAAATACTAAAATCATTTTTTAATCCTCCCTTGCCAGTGAAAGAAAAATAACGCTTAAACCTGTTCCTACCTTGGCAGCCACTGCAAAATTGCTGAGGGGCATCAGACCACCGCTCAGCAGCTCTCCCGGGGGGCCGGGATAGATTCCTACCTGACTGTTGGCTAAAAAGGTGCCGCCGGCAATTATTCCGGCCAGGCCGATTGTTAAAAAAGCCAGTGCTCCAATATCTTCAATCAAAGATAACTTTTTAACATTAAAGCGTCGGGTCATGTATCTGTAACCATAGGTAAAGATGATCAGAATTGACATAGCACTGATAATAACTCCCCCGGAAAAGCCCCCTCCAGGAGAGAGATGGCCATAGGAAATTAAAAATATGCTGATAATCCAGAGAAAGGGCAGAATAAAGGCAATAGACTGCTGGACTACAGGAGTGAATTCGGTTTTTAACATGCTGGCCTCATGACGGGGAAGCAGCAGGGCAACTACCGAGGCAGCGGTAAAAATCACCGTCGCTTCACCCAGGGTGTCAAAGGCGCGATAATCAAAGAGAATGGCTGTAATTATGTTAATTGCCCCTGTCTCATCCACTCCATAACTGATATAGTGGTCAGCAGTAAATCTGGCAGCTTCCTCTCCGGCTACCGAATAGAGCACCTTCATGATAAAAAGCCCCAGCAGGCTGACAAGAATAAAACTGAAAACTTTGTCAAAGTTGATTTTTTTCATCTCAATTAACCCCTTCAGTTTTATTTATTGTGATAATAAAGAAGCTGGTGGTTATGCCAGCAGCAATTACAGCTTCTGCCAGAGCCAGATCGGGTGCCTGGAAGATAATTAAAATTATTACCAGCAGGGCACTGAAAATAGAGAGAGTAATTATTGAATTTAACAGCTTTTTAGAGAAAAGCGCAATAGCTGCTGAAACAACCAGCAGCAGGATAAGCAGCATTAAAATTATCTCAATCATTGCTATCATTCCCGGTTTTCATATCTTTCATATCATCCTGGACCATTTCTCCGAGATAACCATATTGATAGGCAGATCTGGTCAGAGCATGGCCGACAACCGGGGTGGTGATTAACAGGAAGATGATCAGCAGAAGCAGCCTGAGGGAAAGGGGAGAGATTCCTTCCTGGATAATCAGTCCGAAGATGATAGAAATACCTCCTCCAACCAGGCACTTAGAAGCAGCATGCATTCTGGAAAAAAAGTCAGGAAATCTCAGCAGGGCAATGGCGGTGGTTAGAAAAAATATTACGCCGCTGATCATGAGAAAACCTGCAAGGATATCCTGAATAATCATTGATTCCCCTCCTCTGATTTATCGGGAGAACCAAAATATTTTGCCATAACAAGAACATCAACAAATAATAGAACTCCATATACCAGGGCCACATCAATAAAAAGCGCTCTTCCATAAAGTGAACCCAGGATAACGAGAACAGTCAGCAGCATTATTCCAATTGCGTTAATGGCTGCTATTCTATCCAGGACATGGGGACCGGATAATAGACGATAAAAGGAGATGGCTGCACAGAAGAGCACAATCAAAATTAGCACGGTCAGCTGCATTAATATTCCACCTCTCAAAGAGATTTGACTCCATTCATGGTCGATCAAAAATCTTAACTATCCAGGGCTCAAAAGCTCCGGCTACTTGCTGTTTGATTTCCCGGCGCCTTTCTATATCAATATCAAGCAGATGGACATAGAGATATTTTTCCTCATCCTCCTCCTCAATATCCACAGTAATGGTGCCCGGAGTTAAAGTGATCAGATTTGCCAGCATGGTGACACCATTAATATTATTAATTCTGGTTGGCATTCTGACAATTCCCTGATGGAGATTTATTCTGGGGCTCAATACCAATCGCAGAACCTGAAGTGAAGATTTATAGGCCTGATAGAAAAAGATCGGCAGCAGAATTAAAAAAATCAAAGTTCTTTTCAAGTAAGCCAGGAAAGAGATTTTTTTGCCGGTTCTGCTGAATAAAAACCCGCGAAAGAGCAGCATGGTTGCCAGGCAGACCAGCAGTCCCAGCAGAATATTTGCCAGAGTAAGATTTCCCGAGAGCAGCAGCCAAAAAACAAATGCAGCGGAATAGACAAAAACAATTCTGGCTCTGTACATTATTTCAGCCCCCATTTCTGCTTGTTCACACTTATTGTCAATTATACAATGATAAAAATCTCATGGATTTAATTTTATTTCACTAATTTAAAATTATATCATAATATTGAAATTTTAAAAAGCTGGAGGAGTTTTAGCTGAGTAGAGTCTGGTCAAATTTCAATCTTTGTCAAAAAATTAGATCTCAGATTAAAGCCAGAAAAATTAAAAAATCAGGGAAAACAGATTATTGAGCCTATGGTTCAGCTTAATTTGCAGGAAATTAGCAATATATGCAGTATTATATATCTAAGAGAAATGCAGATGAGCATTACAGGATTCTTCTAATCATACTGGACAGGAACCTGTCCGGTCGGGAGGGGATTTTTTGGAAAATCAAGTAACGGATCTGATCCAGTATTTACAGGATAAAGGTGTGGATTATGCTGATGTCAGATATGTCAGAACCGAGACTGAAGCAATTTGCACCGAAGACAGAATGGTGCAGGAACTGGAGAGTGAAGTTGATGCGGGAATTGGCATCAGTGTGCTGATTGATGGTGCCCCGGGGTTTGCTGCTGTTTCCGATCTGGATCGGTTGAAGGCTACGGCCCTTAAGGCCATAAAGATTGCCCGGGCAACTGCCAGACTTCAAAAGAACAGAGTAAGTTTCACCGAGAGAGAGGCAGTGCAGGATAGTTATCTAACCGCCTATGAAATTGACCCCTTTGAAATTCCGGTCAATGAAAAAATTGAACTTCTGAAAACAGCCGAAGAAAAGATGTTATCCCAAGCAGAGCTCTTTAAAACATCAGGATCCCTGACCTTTACTAAAATCACTAAAATTTATGCCGATACCGAGGGCAGCGTCATTCACCAGGAGCTGCTGGAATCTGGAGGAGGTATCCAGGCTACCACCCTGGCAGAGGATGATATGCTGGTCCGCAGCTATCCCTGCGGTTTTGGCGGCAATTATGCTACTGCCGGTTATGAGTTTATTGAGGAGCTGGATCTGGTTAAAAATGCTGGCGAGATTGCCAGGGAGGCAGCTCAACTGGCTGAGGCCGAGGAATGCCCCTCGGGACAGTATGATCTGGTGATTGACAGCGATCAGATGACCCTGCAGATTCACGAAAGTGTGGGCCATCCCATTGAACTGGACAGAATTTTTGGCTCAGAGGCTGCCTATGCCGGAACCAGTTTTCTGGAGCCGGAGATGCTGGATGAATTTCAATACGGATCCAGCCGGGTGAATATTGTTGCCGATGCTACCACACCCCGGGGGCTGGGCACCTTTGGTTATGATGATGAGGGAGTTCCGGCCCAGCGGATCGATATTATTCGCAATGGAATTCTGACAGGCTTCTTGACCTCCCGGGATACTGCCGGTCAAATTGGGCGGACTTCAGGAGGAACTGCCCGGGCAGATGGCTGGCAGAATATTCCTCTGATCAGAATGACAAATATTAATCTTGAGCCCGGGGATCTGAGCAGAGAAGAATTACTGGCCGGTATAGATGATGGTCTTTATCTCAA
>PWFW01000275.1 GCA_003554225.1 Halanaerobiaceae bacterium
CTGCCATGTTCTTCCTGAGAGGCCGGAATTATTCCTTCAATTCCTGCCTCAGGCAGACCAAAGAAAACTGCCTTATTTTCTATCTCGGCTGTCAGCTTAGCAGCTTCTCTTACCGGATCGGAATCAGCATCCTTGGCTCCCCGGGCAAAGGCTTCCAGTTCCCGGCGGTTGACCTTGAGGGGAACCTCCACCTCCACAAGATTCAGCGAATCTCTCTGGCTTAAATCGGCTCCAGCAAAACTGCTGTCTATTTTTTGTCCTCTGCCGGTATTGACAGCGGCAGTTTCCAGTCCTGATGGCCCTACAAGCTCAACAACCCGACGGGCGTTTAACCTCATTTCTAAAATTTCCCGGGCTTCCTCATCAAGAAATTCCCAGGTTTCTTCGGGAAAGGGTGCCAGCTTTCTATTAAGTATATCTACCATCTTATTTCCCCTCCTTTAGACTTCCAATTCCCAGTGATTTATTGTCAGCAGATTCTGTTTCTTCTTCATCTTCCTCTTCATCTTCGATAGAGGTTATTTCCGCTTCAGTGAAGAGAAACTCTCGCAGCATTTCATCCCAGGTTTCACTGTTTCTTCTCAACCATTCCAGTCCCATACAGGCATGCTCGATCTCTTCATCTCTATTGTGAGCTACAATTTTACGAACCTGCTCATCATCAGTTGCATGGGCCCGTTGATTGTACCAGTCAACTGCCTCCAGTTCCTCAATTACCCTTTTAATTATTCGATGATATTCAATGGCTTCCTGTGGCAATAGTTCCAGAGGTTCATGATATTCTCCGCTCATAGTTCTCCCTCCTTGGGTAGATAAATATTTAAGCAGCTTTGTCTATTTAAGACGGTTTCCTCTCCGTAATTGCTACTATCATTCTATTATTTACTTACCCTATTGTCAAGTATTCCTAAATCATTGCAAATTTTTAACTTGAGTTGGCTATAAATCTCTTTCCAGCAGCCATTCAGCCAGCTCCATTATTTTATCCTCTTCCCCATAAAATTCAACCAGCTCCTCCAGAGCATTATACATGGCAGTAAGATTAAAGGTACATCCTCTAAGGGCTTCCTCCAGTTCCTTTATCAGATGAACATTCATGGCATCGCTGAAAATGTTAACCGACTCTATCTTCCCCTCTTCAAGCTCCAGACCCAGCTCGATGCCGCCCCAGTCAAAACGGGTCTCAAAGCTCATATCAAATTTAGGGGTTCTGCCAAAGCGCCACTCCCAGCTGGCATACCTGCGGTAGAGATCGCTGAGCTCCTCTCTCAGTTCCGGGTCAATATATTTCGGTGACTCCCGGAATTGACCAAAATGCTGATAAAAAGAATCTTCCAGCTTACGGCAGAGATCGGCCACAGTAATATCAGCATTAATTTCAGCTAGGTTTACCTCCTGCTTTCGGGAAGAGTCTATTTCTAGAGCATAAATTCTCTCTGGAGAAACATCCAGATAGTTTCTCATCAGTTTAAGATCGGTACTAACCAGAATTGAGCCGTGATGCAGGGCTCTCTCAGAGGTGAAATAATAGGCATTGCGGGAAAATCGCCGTCCCCGGCAGTATAGATCATTCTGCCGGGATATTTCAGCCTCTACTCCCAGGCTTTGAACTGCCTCAAGAATTATCTTCAGCTGTATTCCTTCATCATAATTTTCTCTGCTGGTAATAAAGCTAAAATTTTGATTGCCCAGATCATGAAAAACAGCCCCTCCCCCGGATATGCGCCTGGCCAGTTTGCCTCCATCTCTCTCCAGACAGGTGCAGCAGCATTCCCGCCAGGCATTTTGATTGCGGCCGATTACCACCGTTCTCTCATTCTGCCACAAATAGAGAATAATTTCCTCCTCTGCCACATTATTGAGCAGATGTTCTTCTAAAGCCTGATTAAACCAGGGATTATAGTTTTCAGAATAAATGACCCTCGGAATGAGATCCCTCACTGTAGTGCAGGGCACCTCCTTCCAGCCCCAGGGCTGCTTCGTGGATAACTTCTGCTGTAGTAGGGTGGGCAAAGATCGTCTCACCTATATCTGCTGCTGTCAGGTTATTTTCAACAGCCAGTGTCAGGGTGGCAATTAAGTCGGTGGCATGGAGGCCGACTATGGCACCTCCGATTACCCTGCCGCTTTCCTTTTCCTGTAAAATTTTTACAAAACCCTGACGTTCCCCGGCAGCCAGCACCTTACCGTTGGCACTGTAGGGAAATCTCCCCACTTCAACTGTAATCCCCCGGCTGGCAGCTTCCTTCTCGCTGAGCCCCACAGTAGCCACCTCGGGATCAGTGAAAATGGCAGAAGGAACCGCCTGGTAACTCATGCTGCTCTCCCGTCCACAGGCATTTTTAGCAGCTACTATACCCTGATGCATCGCCACATGAGCCAGTAGTATTTTATCGGTAACATCGCCAATAGCATAGACATTATCAACCGAAGTCTCCATTCTCTCATTGACTGCAATGCCCCGACCTGACTCCTGACAGTCAAGTCCCAGAGCTTCAGGATCAAGTCCGGTAAAATCCGGCACTCTTCCGACTGCCACCAGCACCATTTCAGTGGGAATGAATTTTTCCTTATCCTCCTCAACAAAGTTGACCAAAAGCTTCTCCTCTTCATCCTCGGTAGTGGATATTTTCTGAACCTCACTGGAAGTATGGAGGTTAATTTTTCTGCGCCGGGCTGACCTTCTTAATTCCTTGCGGATATCACCGTCCATTTCCGGTAAAATATCATCTAGAAATTCAATCACGGTCACCTCAACATCCAGATTGGCAAAGAGGAAGGCAAATTCCATCCCGATTACCCCACCACCTACAATCACCATCTTCTCCGGCAGCTCCTCCAGGGCTAGAGCTTCACGGCTGCCTATCACCCCGGGAAGTTCCATGCCTGGAACCGGCAGGCGCGAGGCCCGGGATCCGGTAGCTATTATTGCTTTCTTGGTCCTGATATCCTGACAGTAGTTGTCACCGGTAACAGTGATCTCACCTGGTCTGACAAATTCTCCCTCGCCCTGAAAAACTGTAACCCCCTCATTCTTCAGCAGATACTCAATTCCCCTGACCAGCTTGGTAACTACCCTATCCTTTCTCTTTATCATCCCGGCCATATTAATGGAGACCTCATCAATATTAACCCCCAGGCTGGAAGCCTCCCGGGTCTTTCTATATAACTCTGCTGAACTTATCAGAGCTTTGGTCGGAATACAGCCCCAGTTTAAACAGGTGCCCCCAATATTTTCCTTTTCAATCAGCGCCACCTCAGCGCCTAGTTTAGCAGCCTGGAGAGCCGCCACATAGCCACCGGGGCCGGCGCCAAGAATTGCCAGATCAAATTCTGTCTGCTTAACTTCGCTCATATTATTACCTCCTAATTTATCGCTGCAAATCCAATAATAAAAATAATTAAAACTATAATTCAACCTTATATACTTCAAACTGCTATGTAGCCTATTGAGGCTGAAAAAACCTGTGAGCAATCAAGGAGTAAAAAAATAAGCTAAAGATTCAAAAAAATAAGCCCGGCCCCGGCCGGGTATTTAATTTTTAAGCCTGAAGTTGATAATATTATATACTATTTTAAATCAACCAGCAAGCATTATGTTAAAAAATAACGGGCTCTTTCCCGGGAGATCAGATATAACCCCGATATGTTTAACTGCTCAAAATAGTAAAAGCTGAATATTAGAAGAGAAGTAAAATCTAGTCAAGCAAATCTAAAATCGCTTTAACTGTCTGCTCTAGCTGTTTCTCAAAGGAAATTTCAGCCAGACCATCTCCCTCCTGTTCTCCGTACTGACCAAACCCGGCATGGTTGCCGCCAGGAATTTCCACAAATCGGGCAGCTGGAGGCAGGAGCTCCTTTCGTTCCCGAAAAAGTTCTTTATCCATGACCTGATCCTCACTGCCATAGATAGATAGCACCTGCAGATCCTGCCCGGAGATGTCATCAGCAGCAGCAGGATAGGCTCCCAGCATAATCAGTCCGACAAAATTTTCCGGATTCTTCCGGTTCAAAAAACGGGCTGCCATTGCTCCTCCCAGAGAGTGTCCGATTAGATACCAGCTGGAAATTTTTGGATAATCCCGGACAACATCCTCTGCCCTGGACCAGCCCAGAATGGCCAGTTCATAGGGCATCTGAACCAGAAAAACCGGATAACCCCTCTCTGCCAGCTCTGCTGCCAGGGCAGCATAGGATTCAACCCGAATCTGGCCTCCAGGATAGAAAATCATTCCCGCTTTCCTGTCAGCTTGAGATTCAACCGGCAGAAAGGCAAAATAATCTTCTTCTTCTATAACTTCGTAGCTGGAGGTGGTTTCCAGATAGCTTAAGGCTTCCTCTGCCGGACCATAACTCATACTAATCCAGTAGTAGAGGCCGCCGCCCAGAAGCAGCACAAAAAGCAGAAAAGCCAGAATGAATTTTGGCTGCAGCAGTTTTTTAAGCATCTCTTCGGCCAGCCTCCCTGACTAAAATTTTTCAATAAATTTTCTCTAAAAACTAACCCGTTACTGTTTTTCACTGCTTTCCCCTTCAGCTTCCGGCAGATGGAGACTTTCAATATTAACATTTACCACTGCTACCCGGGCACCGGTTATTCTTTCAACTCTCTCACACACCTGCTGCTGTACTTCTCCGGTTAACCGGGGAATATTGACAGCAAACTCTACAATTATATTGACTTCAATCTTAAGACCCTGCCCGCTTTCTTCCAGCTTAATGCCTTTAGCAAGATTCTTCCGGCCCAGCATCTCGGCTATACCACCAGCCAGACCCCCACTCATGGCAGCCACACCTTCTACTTCCAGGGTGGCAATGCCGGCCACCATTGCCAGCACCTCATCAGCTATTTTCATAATCCCCAGTTCAGAGCGGTTCGTTTTCAGCACCTTATCACTCCCTCACTTCAGCAAGGAAAAAAATAATCCTTCAGCCTGGCATATCTGCTCTCCCCTATTCCAGTAACTCTTTTAAGCTCCTCCCGGGATTTAAAGCCCTGCTGGCGGCGCCGGTATCTTAAAATATTATCGGCATAGGAAGGACCTATTCCTTTAATAGAAAGCAGTTCCCTGCGGGTTACCCTGTTTAAATCAAATTTTTCTTTGCCGGATTTGCTCCCAGCCCGGGAATCTTCTTCAGAAACTCTTCTGCTTTCTTCCTCCGGGACTTTTTTTCTCAAGGTCTCCTCCTTAAACAGCGCCTGATAGAGTCTATCATACTTCCGGGCTGAGCTTTTCCAGCTGAAGTCAAGACCCATAACTCTCTGCTGCAGTTCCTCAAGCTTCTCTGGATGCCGGGCCATTTCAACTGCTGATTCTATCGCTTCTAGCAGAGCTAGCCCTCTGTACTCCTGAAAGGTAAAGCCATTGCCCTGCTCTCCTGTATACTGCTCTACAGTATCTTTGAGACCTCCGGTTTCCCTTACTATAGGTATTGTTCCATAGCGCATGGAAATCAGCTGTCCCAGACCGCAGGGTTCAAAGCGAGAGGGCATCAAGAAAAAATCCGAGCCAGCATAGATCTTTTTAGCCAGCTCAAAATCATACTTTATCTCAACTGCTACCTGCTCGGGATGTCTTCTTTCCAGATAACGGAAGAAATTTTCATACTCCGGCTGGCCGGTACCTAATACAACGAACTGCAGCCCTGATTTAAGAAAATCTTCGGCAATATACTGCACCAGATCCAGGCCCTTCTGCTCCACAAGTCGGGAAATTAAGGCTATAATTTTTTTGTCGGGATCGACCGGCAGGCCCAGCAGCCTCTGAAGGCCGGTTTTATTTTCCCTCTTGCCGGCAATATTTTCCCTGTCAAAGCTGGCAAAAAGTTCGCTGTCAGTGGCAGGATTGAAATCCTGATAGCTGATACCATTAACTATTCCTACCAGATCATCTCCCCGCATTCTGAGAGCATAATCCAGGCCTTCCCCGAATTCAGGAGTTTTAATCTCTTCGGCATAGGTCTGACTGACTGTGGTAATTTTATCGGCATGCATAATGCCGGCCTTCATAAAATTGACCAGCCCGTCATGACGAATACTGCCGTCATGCCAGTAACTGAAATCAACACCCAGAACATCGGGAATAATCTCCGGACCAAAAATTCCCTGATATCTAAGATTATGTATAGTGAAAATTGTTTTTATACTGCTGTAAAAGTCATACTGCTGATAGTTATCCTTTAAAATCACCGGCAGCATGGCGGTCTGCCAGTCATTACAGTGGATAATATCCGGCTGGAAATTAATTTTAGGCAGCATCTCCAGAAGTCCGCGGATGAAGAGGGTAAACTGTACATGGCGGTCCTCATTGTCATAAAGAGAGTCACGATAGAAGTGTCTCTTGTTATCTATAAAATAAAAGGGAACTCTCTGCTGGGCCACTCTATTAACACCAATATACTCATCTCTCCAGACAACACTGGTCCTAAAATGCAGCAGATGTTCCAATCGGCTGCGATATTTCAGAGGGATCTGACTGTATTCCGGAAGCACCACCCGGACATCATGACCTGCCCTTCTCAGGGCTGCCGGCAGCGAACCGGCCACATCCCCCAGCCCTCCGGTTTTTATAAAGGGTGAAGCCTCGGAGCTAACAAATAATATCTTCTTGGCTGTCATCTCAGCACCTCCATACTTCAGGATAGTTTAATTTTATTAAAATAATGAGAGGCTGTCAAACCTTTGCAGGTTTTTTGAAAGCAATAACGAAATATTATAATACAGAGGTTATCCTGGTTAAATTTGATTGTACTGGTCGATAATAAACAGATAATTGGCTTGATAATATTATCTGCTCAGAAAGGAGTTTCTACCATGCCTGCCGAACTGCCCAGCAACTATGACCGTTATCTTTTTCATCAGGGAAGGCATTTTCAGTCCTATAAATTCATGGGTGCTCACCCCGGCCGTCAGCAGGGAATCGCCGGAGTTCGCTTTACAGTCTGGGCTCCCCGGGCCCGAGAAGTCGCGGTTATAGGGGACTTCAACGACTGGAACCCCGAAGCTGACCATCTGGAAAAAATTCAAGATTCCGGTCTCTGGACCGGCTTTATCGCTGAAGCTGATCCCGGTGATAAATACAAATACTATTTAACAGGACCCCGGGAAACCAGCCGGATTAAATCCGACCCCTACGGTTTTTACTGTGAGAAAAAGCCCAAAACTGCATCGATCATCACCGAGCTGGACAGCTACAGCTGGAATGATCAAACCTGGCTGGAAAAACGCAGCCAGCATAACATTTTTCGCCAGCCGCTTTCCATCTATGAAGTTCATCTTGGCTCCTGGAAGCGGGATGAAGATAACCAGCCTTTAACTTACCACCAGCTGGCCGACAGGTTAATAGATTATGTCAGCGAAATGAACTACACCCATATTGAGCTGCTTCCGGTAACCGAGCACCCCTTCGACGGTTCCTGGGGATATCAAACAACCGGCTATTATGCCGCAACCAGCCGCTATGGAAAACCTGAGGATTTCATGTATCTGGTTGATCGCTGTCATCAGGAAGGCATTGGAGTGATCATCGACTGGGTGCCAAGTCACTTCTGCAAGGATGATCACGGGCTCAGACTCTTTGACGGCACCGAACTATTTGAAAGCGCCGATCCCCTTCGAGCAGAAAATCACCAGTGGGATACGCTAAATTTTGATTTTAATCAACCCGAGGTCTGGAGTTTTCTCATCTCCAATGCCATCTTCTGGTTTGATAAATTTCATATCGATGGCATCAGAGCTGATGCTGTCAGCAACATGATCTACCTGGATTACGGAAAAGAGGAAGGTGAATGGACCCCCAATGAATACGGCGGCCGGGAAAATATATCTGCAATAAAGTTCCTCCGCAAACTGAATGAAGAAGTCTTCAAGCGTTATCCCGGAGCCCTGATGATAGCTGAAGAATCAACCTCCTGGCCCCAGGTTACCGGACCTGGCTATATTGGTGGTCTGGGATTCAATTTCAAGTGGAATATGGGCTGGATGAATGATGTCCTGGAATACATGGAATCCGATCCAATTTTCCGCAAGTGGCAGCACAATAAACTCACCTTCTCTCTGATGTATGCCTACTCAGAAAATTTCATTCTGCCTCTCTCCCACGACGAGGTAGTCCATGGCAAAAAATCGCTGCTGGATAAAATGCCGGGAGATTACTGGCAGATGTTTGCCAATCACAGGTTACTGCTGGCTCATATGATTGCTCACCCCGGCAAGAATCTGCTCTTCATGGGGGGGGAGTTCGGTCAGTTTATCGAATGGAATTACCGCCAGGAGCTGGACTGGTTTCTGCTGGACTACCCCATGCACCAAAAACTCCAGAAATTTTCCTCTGAGATCAACCACCTTTACCTGGATAATCCCCCTCTCTGGGAGATGGATTATCAGGAGGAGGGCTTTAAATGGATCGAGCCCAATGATTACAGTCAGAGCGTTTTAAGCTATCTCCGTTATGACTCCAGCGGAAGTCCGCTGATTGCCGTTCTCAATTTTACTCCTGTTCCCCGGGACAATTACCGCATCGGGGTTCCCATCCCGGGAAAATATCAGGTTATTCTTAACAGTGACAGCCCCGAATTCGGCGGTTCTGGCTACTGTGAGAAAGAGTCCTATCAGTCCGAATCCAGAGAATTTCACGGACGCCCTGATTCTCTGAATCTGACACTCCCGCCGCTGGGTGCACTCTATCTCA
>PWFW01000124.1 GCA_003554225.1 Halanaerobiaceae bacterium
ACTCTTAACAGGCGGCCGGGCTCCTGGAACAGGCGATATAACCACTCCAGATAAAGCTTCTGTATGATTGCCGGTGCCCGGGTTTTATTGCCGGCGAGAATGTCAAAACTTCCTCCCACCGTTACGGCAACTCCAGCAGCCAGCTCTGAGCGATATTCTGCCAGAAATTTTTCCTGACGGGGAGCGCCCATCCCCACAAAAAGAAGTTCAGGTTCTTTTTCTGCTATCTCCTCCAGAACCGCTTTTCTATTTTCCTGGTCGAGATAGCCATGATGACAGCCTACCACTTCCAGGGTGGGATGGCTGTTCTGAAGATTTTCAGCTGCTGCGGCTGCCACTCCGGGCTCTCCTCCCAGAAAATATACAGAATATTCCCTTTCAGCTGCCAGCTGAAGCAGAGCCCGAAGCAGATCAAATCCGGCCACTCTGGCAGGAAAGGCCTTAAGATCCGGGAGCAGTCTGGAGGCCAGAATAATTCCAGCACCATCAGGAGTACTGAGCCAGGCCCGGTTAATTATCCTGAGCAGTTCCTGATTGCGGGCTGCCTGCATCACAATCTCGGCGTTGGGGGTGACCACCAGCCGGCAGTCTGTTCCCGAGGGTTCCTCCAGCTGAAGAGCAATCCTCTCAACAAAGCCCTCCAGAGGCAGCGGGTTAAATTTTACTCCCAGAATGCTGGCAGTTTTCATCTAGCTATCTTCCTTTCCTGGCTCCAGCTCCTATACTGGATATAAAATCTGTCAGCCGCAGGCAGGCAGCTTCTCGATATTCCTGCAACTTATCTCCTGTCTTCTGCCGGTCTTCCCAGGTTTGAATCAGATGGTTATAGATAACACCCTGAGAGGCATTAGAGGTGCTGGCTGCCGGTTCCAGCTCCAGCCGCTTGAGAAATCCCGATATCTTGGGATCATATTCGATTCCAACTGGAGGAACTCCGACCAGAACAGCGAAAATTAAAGAGTGAAGCCTGACTCCCAGGAGAAGATCAAGCTGCTGATAGATTCCCAGAACTTTCCGGGGATCTTTTACAGGGTCCAGCAGCAGAAACCGCTCTCTCTCAAGGGAATCCAGCTGCTTGAGTAATTTTTTGCTGCAGTTCAGATCCTGGCTGCCGTGAAAGGGGAGAAGCACCAGTCGAAATTCCTGCCTCTCCAGGAGAAATTTTTCCAGAGCAGCAGCCAGAGGCGCAAGGTAGCTGTTATCCTCCCAGGGCCTGACTGACACTCCCAGCAGTTTCACCCCGGAACTGGAGCCAGAGAATTTTGAAAGTAAGGTTGTCAGCTGCTCTCCTGCTGAAGCTGTTTCCGGTTTAAGCCCTCCGAACCGGTCCTGTAGCAGAAAGACCGGGTCATCAAGAACTGCAATTCTGGAGCTCTCCACCCCTACCTCGACCAGCAAATCCCGGGAATCGTGATCCCTGACCGCTATCCTGGACATCGATCTCACCGTAGAGGCCACCAGATTCCTCAGCCACTGCCGTTTTAACGGCCCCACCCCCTGACAGCAGAAAACTGTCTTGAGAGAATAAAAGTGAGCCAGTCTGATCAATCCCAGATAATAAAGCGGAGAGCGCCAGCTGGTCACATCCTGCAGCAGGCTGCCTCCTCCACTGATAAATATATCGGCCTGCTGAAAAGAATTGTGCAGCTGCCAGGGGCTGAATCTATCAACAGCATTTACATCATAGCAGCGGGCTGTGCTCTCGGGAGAAGCAGAAAGCACCGTGAGATGAAGTCCGGGATTAAGCTCCCTGAGACCGGTGATTAAACTGTAGAGAATAGCTTCATCTCCGATATTGCCAAAACCATAATAGCCTGACAGTAATGCTTCAGTCATGAGGCTTTACCTCCAGGCTGCTGAAAGATCAGGCGGTAAAGTTTGAGCAGAATTAAAATTATAACCGCCAGTATTCCAGCTGTTACCAGCCCCAGCCAGAGACCATGCCAGGTCCTGATAAGGGTTATTCTCAGCGGGGTATGGAGATGGGAAAAGCTGTTAACAATCGTGATCTGACCGATAATCGCCAGCAGAGCAGCTCCAGCTTTGAGCCAGAGGGCTGCAGAATATTTATGCAGCAGAGGCAGGAGAAATAAAAAGGGATGGCCGAATAAAAATTCCTTGAAGCGGGGACGTACAGTCAGATATTCTTCCAGCCTGTCCCTGATCACTATCTCCCAGGGAGGAACAGGGACCAGAGGCAGATTGCCGGTTCTGCCGATATAAACTACCATTACAATAAGCAGTATTCCGACCAGCAGAATATGCTTGATCCTGACCGCCTGCTCCAGCAGCCGGGTCAGTTTAACTGTCAGTTCCTCAAACCTTTCACTTTCAAGCTCATATTTGCTGTAATAGAGAGCTGCCAGCACTAGAGGGATAAGAAAGGCAAACTTAACCCCCCGGAAAATTTCCACCTGATTATAAAAAGCAGGAAGAGCCAGAATCTGGGCTACCAGCAGACCACCAGCCAGTGTGCAGGCAAAGGCCAACAGGGCTCTTCTGAAAAACCCTCTTTTCTCTCTAAGTATATCAACTATTAAGCATCCTGCCAGAGCCGGAAATACCAGCGCTGCTCCCAGAGCCAGCAGCTGACGGAAAAATATTTGTGAGGCCAGAAAATATAACAAAAATCCGGAGATAGCAACTATCAGAGCCAGCAGAAGATAAAACCAGGAGCCGATTTTAAAGGGTATAATTTTGCCTGTCAGAATTAATCCAGCCAGAATAACACTGGCCCCGGATAGCAGCAGATAGAGAGAACTGGCCTCCTGGCTGGAAAAAAAGCCGGCCTCTCCCAGCTGATAACCCTCCTGCTGCAGCCCCTCTCCTATTCCGGAGATTAGCTGGAGCTGGAGCTGATCCAGATTATCTTCAGGTCTTTCTGGAGGAAAGCCCCTAAGATAAAGATAGCGAACATTGCGGTCCCGAACAGATCTGACATATCTATTAATGATTCGATCTACGGGATAGTCTTCCATCTCTTCCAGCTGAATACTGTGGACCCTGATCAACTGCTCCTGAAACTCCCGGGCCAGATCCCGGGAACCGTCCTGATCGGCAATAAAGGGTTCGACATAGCCGTAGATCAGGTCATTTTCCTGCATAATCTCAGCTACCTGAGAATAATCTCCCGGAAACCCAGCCACTTCATCACCCTGAAAAATTACCGAGGCAGCAGCCAGGTCCGCCAGCTGCTCCAGCAGCACCAGATTCAGTCTGGAATCAGGCTGATTGTTCAGCCGGGCCACCGCTGTCAGCTCCTGCTGCTGGATCTCCTCAATCTTTTCCCGGGAATAACCCGGCACCAGCTCCAGCAGTTTATCCTGCCAGCTGGGAAAATAAACCAGCAAACCCTCCCGATACTGAAAAAAGTCAACCTGGTAGAGCTCCTGCCAGGCCTCGAGCACCTCCTGATTGGCCAGCTCGCTGCTATCAGGAGTAAGAAAGAGCAGGGCAGCACCGGCTGCCGGGATTACTCCATGCTCTGCCAGAAAATCCTGGAGCTCGCCGGAAAAGGCCGAAAGCTCTGCTGTCCTCCAGATAGCTGCCTGGCCGCCATCAATCAAATCCTCCAGAGTCCAGGCAGGGTGGGCCGCTCCGGTTACCCCGGCCTCCTGCAGATCAGCCAGAGAAAAATCAGGATAGGCTACCTGAAGCTTATCCAGCTCGTATAGATCCATAATCAGCTCAACCCTGGAGTTTTCTTCTTCCTGCTGCCAGCGGCTCTGCAGAGGACTAAGAGAAATTAACAGCACAATAACTAATAGCAGAATCAAGGGCCGACTTCTTTTCATTTATTCTCAGCCTTTCTGTGCTTTAAATATGCTTCTACAAAATCATCCAGATAACCATCCATCACCCTATCAACGTTACCTTCCTCCAGCCCGGTTCGGTGATCCTTAATCAGTTTATAGGGATGAAAGACATAGGAGCGAATCTGGCTGCCCCAGGCAATCTCCTTGTGGTCACCCCGGAGCTCATCGATCTTTTCCGCCTGCTGCTGCTCCTTCAGTTCCACCAGCCGGGATTTTAAAATTTTCATGGCCATATCCTTGTTTTTATGCTGGGATCTTTCATTCTGGCACTGGACTACAGTTCCAGTGGGTTCATGGGTTATCCTCACGGCGGAATCGGTTTTATTGACATGCTGACCACCAGCCCCACTGGCCCGATAGGTCTCTATCCTCAGATCATTCTCATCAATATCGATATCTATCTCGTTATCCAGTTCCGGCAGCACTTCAACCGAAGCAAAGGAAGTATGCCGGCGCCCCGAAGAATCAAAGGGAGAAATTCTCACCAGGCGGTGTACCCCTCGTTCTCCCTGAAGATAGCCATAGGCATAGTCTCCCTTGACCAGCAGAGTTGCATGTTTGATTCCTGCTTCATCTCCGCTCATAAAATCCAGAGTTTCAGTGGAAAAACCCTGTTTTTCAAACCATCTGTCATACATTCGCAGCAGCATCTCAGCCCAGTCCTGGGATTCTGTGCCCCCGGCCCCGGGATTTATGGAAAAGATGGCGTTATTGTCATCATACTCTCCGGTAAAATGGAGGCGCAGTTCCAGCCGGTTCAGGATTGCCGCAAGCTTCTCCAGACTGTTCTCCAGTTCCCGGGCTAATCCTGACTCTCCCTCTTCCTGCAGCTCGAGATAAACCTGAATGTTTTCCAGTCTTTCTTCAATATTATCCATCAGCTGCAGCCTGTTTTTGATAGCATCAAGCTCCCGGGCCTTAGCCCGGGCTGCTGAATTATCATCCCAGAACCCGGGACTGCTCATCTCCACTTCCAGTTCTTCCTTTTTCTTTTTCAGCTCAGTCCGGTCAAAGTAAATCCCTCAAATCTTCGTATTTATCTTTTAGTTCCTGATATCTTTCGTTAATTTCCATACTTTACCTCCCACAGCACCTCTTATATTTTTCTCCACTGCCGCAGGGGCAGGGATCATTTCTTCCTGGCTCCTCAGGTTTGACGATCGGCTGCTGTTTCTGCTCTCTGTTGCCTCCCCCTGAAGCTGCTGCCTGCATCCTTTCCCGCTGTTTGCGGTTCTGCTCGGCCACAATATCAGGCTGGCGGAAATTTAATTTTTTCCGGCTGGCAGGAATCCCCCCGGTTTCCTCAGCTGACTTAATTTCAATTTTCAGAAGGGAGCTGACAATGTCTTCCCGGATAGAGCCGGTCATCTCCTGAAAAAGATCATAGGATTCAAATTTGTACTCGGTCAGGGGATCTTTCTGGCCGTAGGCTCTCAGACCAATACCCTGACGCAGCTGATCCATGTTATCGAGGTGAGACATCCACTTGCGGTCGATGATTCTCAAAGCCAGCTGCCGGGCTATATGGTCAAATTTCTCCTGCCCCAGAGTCTCATCCTTCTCCCTGAGATTGGTTCTGGCCTGATAGATCAGATTTTCCCGGATCTCCTCCCGGGAAGTATCCATCAGTTTTTCCAGTTCTTCACCCTCCAGCTCTTCGCCTGCCAGCTCCAGCTGCAGGTTAAAGCTCCTCAGGTGATTTTGAAAGCTTTCCAGATCCCATTCGCTGGGATGAATATCCTGAGAAAGATACATCTCCATGATATCATCGATGCTCTTTTGCAGCATACCCATGATTTTATCCCTGACATCATCAGCCTGCAGCAGTTCCTTCCTCTGTTCATAGATAACCTTGCGCTGTTCATTCAAAACATCATCGTATTCCAGAATAGATTTTCTGATCTCGAAATTTCGGCCTTCCACCTTGCGCTGTGCCTTTTCAATAGCAGAAGTAATCATGGAGTGCTCGATTGGTTCATCCTCCTGGAAACCTACTTTGTCGAGAATGCCGCTGATGTTTTCAGAACCAAAGAGCCTCATCAGATCATCTTCCAGGGAGACATAAAACTGGGAAGAGCCAGGATCTCCCTGGCGGCCGGAACGCCCTCTCAGCTGATTGTCGATCCGCCGGGACTCGTGGCGCTCTGTCCCCAGAACATGCAGACCGCCGAGCTCGACAACTCCTTCGCCCAGCTTGATATCGGTACCCCGGCCTGCCATGTTGGTGGCTATGGTGATCGACTTTTTCTGCCCGGCATCCTTAACAATTTCGGCCTCTCTTTCATGATGCTTGGCATTCAGGACATTATGGGGAATGCCCCGTTTTTTCAGCCGGCGGCTTAATTCCTCGGATTTGTCAATATCAACCGAGCCAACCAGAACCGGCTGGCCTCTTTCATAGCGGGCGGCTATATCATCTATCACCGCCTGAAATTTATATTCCTCAGTTTGATAAACAAGATCGGCCATATCCTCACGGATCATCGGTTCATTGGTGGGAATTACCACTACATCCATATCATATATCTCAATAAATTCGTCTTCTTCAGTTTTGGCTGTACCGGTCATCCCGGCCAGTTTATCATACATCCGAAAATAGTTCTGCAGGGTTATGCTGGCAAAGGTCTGGGTCTCCTTCCTGACCTCAACACCTTCCTTGGCCTCGATGGCCTGATGGAGTCCCTCACTGAAGCGCCTGCCCTCCATAACCCGACCGGTAAATTCATCGACAATTTTGACTTCTCCATTCTTGACTAAATAATCCCGGTCCTTTTTCATCAGAGTGTGGGCCTTCAGGGCCTGATTGAGTCTGTGGTTTAACTCAAAATTACTGTTGTCAAAGAGATTATCAATATTGAGCAGCTCTTCGGCCCGGGTCACCCCTTCTTCGGTCAGATTAACAAGCTTACTCTTTTCATCGATCTCATAATGCTTTTCCTCCTGAAGCCGGGGTACAACCCGGTTAAATTTTCGGTAATCCTGGCTGGTGTCCTGGGCAGGACCGGAGATAATCAGCGGAGTCCGGGCTTCATCGATGAGGATGCTATCAACCTCATCCAGAATAGCATAATCATGTCCCCGCTGGACCATATCCTCTTCCCTGTAGGACATATTATCCCGGAGATAATCGAAGCCAAATTCATTATTGGTACCGTAGGTTACATCGCATTTATAGGCCTCTCTTCTCTCTTCCCGGGGCATACCATTGAGAATAACTCCCACTGATAGGCCAAGAAAACGGTATATCTGACCCATCCATTCGCTGTCCCTTTCTGCCAGATAATCATTAACAGTTACCACGTGAACGCCCCTGCCGGCCAGGGCATTGAGATAAACAGGCAGGGTCGCTGCCAGTGTCTTACCTTCACCGGTTTTCATCTCTGCTGTCCGCCCCTGATGTAAGACAATGCCGCCCATCAGCTGAACATCAAAATGCCTGAAACCCTCTTCAGTGGAACGCTGTGCTGCTTCCCGGACCACGGCAAAAACTTCAGGCAGCAGTTCATCCAGACTTTCTCCCGACTGATATCGTTCTTTAAATTCCGGAGTCTTGGCCTTAAGTTCAGCATCACTGAGCTGCTGAACTTCCGCTTCCAGACTGTTAATCTCCTGAACAATGGGCTCTAATTTTTCCAGTTCTTTTTCATTGGGGTCTTTAAAAAGCTTTTTCAAAAAACCAAGCATAACAGATAAACCACCCTGTATTAAAATATTATTCTCCTGATTCTGTAGCTAAAGAAAAGGCCAGGGCACCATCTCCCTGGCCAAGTTCAGCTGCTCCTTAATTATTATACCATCATTCACCTTTAAACTCAATCCGGCCGACCCCTTTAGGGAACAGGAGTCGGCCGGCAACTTTATTATCTGGCTATCTTTAATTAAAAACCTGATAAACCTGGTTAATGCCTCAGGTGGTAGGCTCGATCAAACCGTAATTTTCATCCTTGCGCCGGTAGACCACATTAACCTCATTGGTCTCAGCATTGGAGAAGACAAAAAAGTCATGATCGAGGAGATCCATCTGCATGACAGCCTCTTTAACATTCATCGGTTTTACGGGAAAGCGCTTGGTTTTTACAATCTTGGGCTCGAATTCTCCTGGCTCATCATCCTGCTCGTCATTTCCCGGAGTAAGGCGGTCCACATCATTCTTTAATTCCTGGGTACGCTTTTTCTTGTAAGCTTCTTTATGCTCCTTTTTTCTTTCCCGCAGCCTGCGGTTAATTTTAGTTTTATATTTATGAACCTGTCTCTCAAGTTTTTCCATAACTCCATCAATAGAAGCATACATATCCCCTGTTTCCTCTTCACCCCGCAGGATAAGACCACCTACAAAGGCTGTCACCTCAACAATCTGCCTTTCTTTTTCAACCTCCAGGGAAACCTGAGCTTCCATTGGTTCTTCATTTTCAAAATATTTTTCTAACCGGGAGACCTTGTCTTCCACATAATCTTTTAGGGCAGGAGTTACATCGACGTTTTTACCGTAGGTCATGATCTTCATCACCAAATCACTCCTTTCCATTATTGCAATCACCTGGTCAAGAACCAAAATATCCAAGATCTATTTATATAATTCTATATTTCAGGGCAAAATCCTGCCTAGCGAAACTTTATTAAACAGCCAATTCCCATCGTATTTTTTAGCTATAATTTTAAAAAGCCGGCCATCGTAATGATGGCCGGCTGTTGCGCAATTTAAAGTTTATTTAAACTTTATAATTTCACAACATTCGCTGCCTGAGGACCGCGATCTCCTTCAACAATTTCAAATTCTACTTCTTCTCCGTCTTCCA